>NZ_JBFAXX010000005.1:0-176101 GCF_040680995.1 Kitasatospora sp. NPDC051914 | reverse complement strand
TTTTTTCCTTTTTGTTCCGCCCTCCCTGGGGGGGCGCCCCCCCGGCCCGCCCCCGGCCGGGGCGGGCCGCCCCTTTGCGTCGGCCTCCGGCCGGCGTTCCCGGCGTCCGGACGGGGTAGGAGGCGGACACCCCGCGCGCCGGGCTTGTACCGCGCGGGTCGACCAAGTGCAAGGCATGCCATCCCGATTGCACGCTTTTCCGATGATCTGTTCTAGTCCGCTGGGAGGATTCCCCCGCACGGAGCAGAGACAAGATGGCATGCTCTCCACGTCAGGGGGGGTTGGTACCAATTTCCACACTGTTCCGAGGTGCAGCGCTGCCGTCTGTGCCAGAGGTCCGGCCGGAGGTCGATGTGTCCGCCAGCGTCAATCCCACCGTGCGCCGACGCCGGCTCGGTGCCGAACTCCGCCGTCTGCGCGAGCTCAGGGGCATGACCGCCGAAGAGGTGGCGGGCCGCCTGATGGTGTCCCAGTCGAAGATCAGCCGGTTGGAGAACGGCCGGCGCAGCATCAGCCAACGGGATGTCAGGGACCTCTGCGACGTGTACGAGGTGGGCGACGAGCGGGTCCGCGCCGGGCTGATGGAGATGGCCCGCGAGTCCCGCCAGCGCGGCTGGTGGCACGAGTTCGGCGACATTCCGTACAGCGTCTACATCGGCCTGGAGGCGGAGGCCTCCTCGATCCGCGCCTACGAGTCCTCCTTCGTCCCCGGTCTGCTGCAGACCCGGGACTACGCGGAGGCGGTGGTGGAGGGGACGTTCCCGGACTACGACGTCCAGGCGGTCAAGCGCCGGGTCGAGGTCCGGATGAAGCGCCAGCTGCGGATAAACGGCGATGCGGAGGACCGGCTCGGCAGCCTCTGGGTGGTGATAGACGAGGCGGTGCTGCGGCGCGAGGTGGGCAGCAAGGCGGTGATGGCGGACCAGCTCTGCCAGCTCCTGACGCTCAGCGAGCGACCCAACATCAATCTGCAGGTGATCCCGTTCAGCCACGGGGCCCATCCGGGCATGAGCGGGACATTCTCCCTGATGGAGTTCCCGGAGTCTGCCGATTCGACGGTTGTCTACTTCGAAGGAGTGACAAGCGATCTTTACCTGGAGAAGGAAGCCGACGTGCGCCGCTATACCAATCTGTACGACCACCTGCGGGCCGCGGCGCTCAGTGTCGCGGACAGTCGGTCACTGATGCACAACATTGCAGAGGGGTTCAGGTAATGACCACCACGTCCACGACCAATCTGACCTGGCGCAAGAGCAGCCACAGCGGCGGCAACGGAGCCTGTGTGGAGATCGCCGTCCCGGACACCCGATCGATCGCGGTACGCGATTCCAAGGACCCGGAGGGCCCCCGACTGCAGTTCTCGAACGCGGCCTGGGCCGCCTTCACCTCCGCCGTCGCGGCGGGCGCCTTCGGCGAGGTCTGACGGCGCCGCAGCGCCGCCGCCACGCGCTACCCGGTGGGCTCAGCCGACCGGGTAGCGCTCCGTCCAGCCGGGCGTGCCGTGCAGCTCGGGCCCGTGCATCAGTTCCAGCGCGAAGTCGTCCGCCAGCTCCAGGATCGTGCCGCGCCCCTCCAGCTCCGCCACCAGATCGGCGGGCAGCGCCGTCTCCCCGTGCAGCGCGCCCAGCAGGTTCCCGCAGATCGAGCCGGTGGAGTCGCTGTCCCCGGAGTGGTTGACGGCCAGCAGCAGACCGGCCTTCACGTCCTCGGCGACCAGGGCGCAGTAGACGCCGATGGCCAGGGCCTCCTCGGCCACCCAGCCCTCCCCCAGTGCCTCGACCCGCTCGGCCGAGGGCCCGCCCGCCCGCACCGCGTCCAGCGCGGCCCGCAGCGCGTTGGTGGTCTCCTCGTGCGAGGGCCGCTCGGAGAGCAGCGCCAGGGCCAGGTGCACGCCCTCCTCCAGGGTGCCGCCGCGGGCCACCGCGTGGACGATCACCGCGAACGCGCCGGCCGCCAGGTAGCCGGTCGGGTGGCCGTGCGTCAGGACGGAGCACTCCACGGCGAGCTGGAAGACCAGGGCCGGGTCCCACGCCGTCAGGAGCCCGAACGGCGCCGCCCGCATCACCGTCCCGCAGCCCTTGGAGTGCGGGTTGCGGGGCGCGTCCACCGTGCCGAGCCGTTCCGCGTCCGGGCCGGACAGGCCGGTCAGGCAGGCCTGGCCGGGCGCCCGCTGCGCGTACAGCCACTCCTGGCGGCCGAGCCAGCCGAGGTCGGCGCGGCGCTCGTCCGGGCCCCAGTCGTGCTGGGTGGCGTGCCAGCGCAGGTAGGCGCGGTGCACGTCGGTGGGCGGGTGCCAGCTGCCGGCGTCCCGGCTGATGTGGGCCCGGATCAGCCCGTCCAGGGTGAACAGGCTCATCTGGGTGTCGTCGGTGACCGCGCCGCGCCGCCCGTACGCGGGGACGTAGCCGGTCACGCCGAGCGCGCCGTGCGCGGCCCGGATCTTCTCCAGCGAGTCGAACTCGACCCCGGCCCCGAGGGCGTCGCCGACCGCCCCGCCGAGCAGGCAGCCCCGGACCCGGCTGCGGTAGTCCTGCTGCTGGGCACGTGACCACAACGGCATCACGGTCGTCGCCTTTCGTCCGGGGGCGGGCCAGGAGCCTGCACTGTATTCGAAGAACCGAACGGATCGGTGCCGGGGTCGAACACCTCCTCCCCGCACCCCGCCCCTGCATCCGGCCGCAGGCCGGCCCGGGGTCAGTCCAGCACCGGGAGGAGGACCGGCAGGTGCCCGTCGGAGGCCAGCGCCGCGGCCCGCCGCTCCGCCGGGACCTCCCCGTAGGTGGTGGTCCGCTGGCGCACCGGCCGCCCGGCGGCCGCCGCGATCGCCTCCAGATCCCGCACGGACTTGTAGCTGCCCCAGGAGGAGCCGGCCATCCGGGAGATGGTCTCCTCCATCAGCGTCCCGCCCAGGTCGTTGGCGCCGGAGCGGAGCATCTCCGCGGCGCCGTCCGCGCCCAGCTTCACCCACGAGGTCTGGATGTTGGGGATGTGCGGGTGCAGCAGCAGCCGCGCCATCGCCACCACCGCCCGGTTGTCCCGCGCGGTCGGGCCGGGCCGGGCCACGCCCGCCAGGTACACCGGGGCGTTGGTGTGCACGAAGGGCAGGGTGACGAACTCGGTGAACCCGCCGGTCTCCTGCTGGATGCGGGCCAGCAGCCGCAGGTGGCCGAGCCAGTGCCGGGGGGTGTCCACGTGCCCGTACATCATGGTGGAGGACGAGCGGATGCCCAGCCCGTGCGCGGCGGTGACCACCTCCACCCAGGTCGCCGCCGGCAGCTTGCCCTTCGTCAGCACCCACCGGACCTCGTCGTCGAGGATCTCCGCCGCGGTGCCCGGGATGGTGTCCAGCCCGGCCTCCTGCGCCTTCGCCAGCCAGTCGCGCACGGACAGCCCGGTGCGGGTCGCCCCGTTGACCACCTCCATCGGGGAGAAGGCGTGCACGTGGATGCCCGGCACCCGCTCCTTCACGGCCCGCGCGATGTCGAAGTACGCGGTGCCCGGCAGGTCGGGGTGGATGCCGCCCTGCATGCACACCTCGGTCGCGCCGACCTCCCAGGCCTGCGCGGCCCGATCGGCGACCTGCTCCAGCGACAGCGTGTACGCGTCCGCGTCGGTGCGCCGCTGCGCGAAGGCGCAGAACCGGCAGCCGGTGTAGCAGACGTTGGTGAAGTTGATGTTCCGGGTGACGCAGTAGGTCACGGTGTCGCCGACGGTGTCGCGGCGCACCGCGTCGGCGATGCCGCAGAGTGCGTCCAGTGCCGGGCCGTCCGCCCCGAACAGGGCGAGGGCCTGATCGTCGGTCAGCCGGGCGGGGTCGTCGGCGGCGACCGCGAGGGCGGCCCGGACGTCCGAGGGCAGCCGCTCGGGTGCGCCCGCGGCGACCTTCTCCCGCAGCACCTGCCAGTCGCCGTAGACGTCCTCGAAGTCCGCCCTGCGGTCGCCGGTGCGGCCCTCGGTGTCGATCTCGCGGTGCAGTTCGGTGCGGCCGGAGCCGGTCTGCGGCTCCTCGGGCTCCTGCCAGGGGAGGCCGGCCGGGAGGGCGTCCTCGCGGGCCAGCCCGGTCTCCGGGTCGGCCAGCGCGGTGACGTGCGGCAGCACCCGCGGGTCCAGCCAGGGCTCGCCGCGGCGCACGTACTCCGGGTAGACCGTCAGCCGCTCGCGCAGGGTGAAGCCGGCGGCGGCCGTGCGGGCGGCGAGCTCCTCGATGTGCGGCCAGGGGCGCTCGGGGTTGACGTGGTCCGGGGTGAGCGGCGAGACCCCGCCCCAGTCGTCGATGCCGGCGCCGATCAGCAGCGCGAACTCGCCGTCGACCAGGTTCGGCGGTGCCTGGAGGCGCGCCGAGGGGCCGAGCACCAGCCGGGCCACCGCGACGGCCGCGGCCAGCTCCTCCAGTTCGGCGTCCGGCATGCCGCGCATCGCCGTATCCGGCTTGGCCCGGAAGTTCTGCACGATGACCTCCTGCACCCCGCGGAACTCCCGTGCCACCCGGCGGATCGCGAACAGCGACTCGGCGCGCTCGCGCAGCGATTCGCCGATCCCGATCAGCACGCCGGTGGTGAAGGGCACCGAGGAGCGGCCGGCGTCCTCCAGGACCCGCAGCCGCACCCGCGGCTCCTTGTCCGGCGAGCCGTGGTGCGGGCCGGACGGGTCCGACCAGAGCCGTTCCGCGGTGGTCTCCAGCATCATCCCCATGGAGGGGGCGACCGGCTTCAGCCGCTGGAAGTCCGTCCAGGACAGCACGCCCGGGTTGAGGTGCGGCAGCAGGCCGGTCTCCTCCAGTACCCGCACGGCCATCGCCCGGACGTAGGCGAGGGTGTCGTCGTACCCGTGGGCGTCCAGCCACTCGCGGGCCTCGGGCCAGCGGTCCTCCGGCCGGTCCCCCAGGGTGAACAGCGCCTCCTTGCAGCCCATGGCCGCGCCCCTGCGGGCGATGTCCAGCACTTCGTCCGGGGAGAGGAACATGCCCTCGCCAGCCCGGCGGAGCCTGCCCGGCACGGTCACGAAGGTGCAGTAGTGGCAGCGGTCCCGGCACAGCCGGGTGAGGGGGACGAACACCTTCTTCGAGTAGGTGATCACGCCGGGGCGGCCCGCCTCCGCCAGTCCGGCGTCCCTGACCCGGGCCGCCGACCCGCACAGGTCCGCGAGGTCGGTGCCCCGGGCGTGGAGCAGGACCTCCGCCTCGCCGACGTCCAGCGCGACGCCCTCGCGTGCCCGCCGCAGTGCGCGGCGCATCGAGGAAACGGTCGGCAGGGTGCGGGATGCGTCCATGCGCCGACGATACGCGACCGGGTTCCGCCATCGGGATGACGCGACCCTGAGAGCGCCTCAGGGTCGGGTGCGACGACGGTCGGAGGCGGATCCAGCTCTGTGGAGCGATGCCCCGAGGGCCTTCGGCGTCTCTAATGGAGAGGGCAAGCAGTTGACGACTCGGAGGGGTTGAGGGAGATGGCGGAGCAGGAGCAGCAGGCGCCGTACCGGTCGGGCCGCCGGACGCTGGTGCGGGTGGCGGTGCCGGTCGCGGTGGTCGCGGCGGTGGCCGCGGGCGTCGGACTGGTGCCGGCGCTGGCCAGCGACTCCGGGCCGAGCCTGCCGTCGGTGACGGCGGAGCAGCTGGTGGCGAAGGTGCTGGGGGCGGACACCCAGGCGCTGTCGGGCACGGTGCAGGTGAAGGCCGACCTGGGGGTGCCGTCGCAGCTGCTGGGCGCTGCGGGCGGGATGGGTTCGGGCGGCGCCGGCGGCGTGGAGCCGCAGGCGAAGCTGGCGCAGCTGCTCGGGGGGCAGCACACCCTGCAGGTCGCGGTGGACGGGCCGGACCGGCAGCGGATCGGCCTGGTGGAGAACCTCGCCGGGTACGAGCTGGTGCACAACGGCCGGGACGTGTGGGCGTGGGACAGCTCCTCCAACGAGGCCGTGCACCTGACGGCCCCGCAGGGCGGCGCGGAGAAGAAGGCGGGTCTGCCGTCGGCGGCGGCCGCGGTGACGCCGCAGGAGGCGGCGAAGCAGTTCCTGGCGTTCGCGTCGGGCACCACCACGGTGGCGGTGGACGGCACCACGACGGTGGCCGGGCGGGACGCGTACCGGCTGACCCTCACGCCGAAGGGGCACGGGTCGACGATCGCGCGGGTGCGGATCGCGGTGGACGCCGAGCGCGGTGTGCCGCTGTCGGTGCAGGCGACGGCGGTGGCCGGCGGTCCGGTGCTGGACGTGCACTACAGCAAGGTGTCCTTCGACCGGCCGGCCGCCTCGGCCTTCTCCTTCACCCCGCCGAAGGGTGCGAAGGTGACCGAGCACAAGGCCGACGAGAAGGCCGCGGCGAAGGCCGAGGAGCACGGTGCGGCGTCCGGTGGGCCGTCCGCCGGCGACCGGCCGGACGTGCAGGTGACGGGCGAGGGCTGGACGACCGTGGTGTCGACCCGGCTGCCCTCCGGCGAGGTGCCGGCCCGGGGCGGCGAGCACGGCGGGAAGGGCGGGCCGCAGAGCGCGCTGTCCATGGTGAAGGCGTTCGGCAAGCCGGTCGGCGGCGGCACCCTGATCGGCACCAAGGTGCTGAACGTGCTGGTGACGGACGACGGTCGGGTGTTCGCCGGCGCGGTGACGCTGCCCGTGCTGCAGTCCGCGGCCGGGGTGAAGTAGTGGCCGGCGCTCCTTCCGGGGAGCGGGCGGGGGGCCGGGCCGTCACGGGCCCGGCCCCCGCTGCCGCTTCCGACGACGTGATCCGCACCGGCGGGCTGACCAAGCGGTTCGGCGGCCGGGCGGCGGTGGACGGGCTGGACCTGGCGGTGCCGCGGGGCAGCGTGTTCGGCTTCCTCGGCCCGAACGGGTCGGGCAAGACGACGACGATCCGGATGCTGATGGGCCTGATCGCCCCCACCGCGGGGACGGCGACGGTGCTGGGGGCGCCGATGCCGCAGTCGGTGGGTGCGGTGCTGCCCCGGGTGGGGGCGCTGATCGAGGGCCCGGCGCTGTACGGGTTCCTGTCCGGGCGGGCCAATCTGGCGCGGTTCGACGCGGCCGATCCGACGGCCGATCCGCGGACGCGGGACCGGCGGGTGGCGGCGGCGCTGGAGCGGGTCGGCCTGTCGGCCGCGGCCGGCAAGAAGGCCCGGGCGTACTCGCTGGGGATGAAGCAGCGGCTGGGGCTGGCGGCGGCGCTGCTGCAGCCGCGCGAGCTGCTGGTGCTGGACGAGCCGACCAACGGCCTGGACCCGCAGGGCATGCGGGAGATCCGGGCGCTGGTGCGGGAGCTGGCGGCGGAGGGCACGACGGTGTTCCTGTCCTCGCACCTGCTGGACGAGATCGAGCAGGTCTGCACGCACGCGGCGGTGATGTCGCGGGGCCGGTTGGTGGTGCAGGGCACGGTGGCCGAGCTGGCGGCGCGGGCGCAGGGCCGCCTGGTGGTCCGTACGGCGGACGCGGAGGAGGCGGCCCGGGTGCTGAAGGAGCACGGGGTGGCGGACCTCCGGGTCGGTGCCGGGGAGGTGGACGGTCTGCCGCCGGACGGTGAGGACGGGCTGCCCGCGCTGTGTGCGGCGCTGGTCGGGGCCGGGGTGCGGGTGCGCGGCTTCGCGGTGGAGCGGGGCACGCTGGAGGACGCCTTCGTGGCGCTGACCGGGGAGGGCTTCGATGTCGCGGGCTGAGGCGGTGCGGCCGGGCGCACCGGCGGCGGGGGCCCGCCGGGCGGGCGCGGCCGGGTACGCGGCGCTGTTCACCAGTGAGCTGGCGCTGACGTTCCGGCGGGCGCGGACGGTGGTGCTGCTGGGCATCCTGGCGGCGCTGCCGGTGCTGATCGGCACCGTCGTGCGGGTGGAGACCGGCGGGCGGGACGGCGGTGGCGGGGGGCCCGCGTTCATCGCCCAGGTGACGCAGAACGGGCTTTTCCTGGTCTTTACCGCCTTGGCCGTCACTTTGCCCGTGTTCCTGCCGATGACGGTGGGCGTGGTGGCGGGGGACTCGATCGCGGGCGAGGCGTCCATGGGGACGCTGCGCTACCTGCTGGTGGCGCCGGCCGGGCGGACGCGGCTGCTGGCGGCGAAGTTCTCCGCGGCGCTGGTGTACTGCCTGGTGGCCACCGGGGTGGTCGCGGTGTCGGCGCTGGCGACGGGGGCGGCGCTGTTCCCGCTGGGCGAGGTGACGCTGCTGTCGGGGGACTCGATCGGGGTCGGCGAGGCGCTGCTGCGGGCGGTGCTGGTGGCCGGGGTGGTCGCGCTGTCGCTGGCCGGGCTGGTGGCGATCGGCCTGTTCGTGTCGACGCTGACGGGCAGCGGGATCGCGGCGATGGCGGCGACCGTGGTGCTGGTGATCACGGTTCAGATCCTGGACAGCTTCCCGCAGCTGCACGCGGTGCAGCCGTTCCTGTTCACGCACCAGTGGCTGAGCTTCTCGGACCTGCTGCGCGACCCGATGCACTGGGACAACGTGCTGGAGAACCTGGGGCTGCAGGCGGTGTACGTCGCCGTGTTCGGCTCGGCGGCGTGGGCGCGCTTCACCAGCCGGGACATCACGGTCTGAGCGGGCCGGGCCGGGGCTCCCCCGGCCCGGGCCCCGTCAGCGGACGGGGAGGATGCGCGAGGCGGCGGCGGCGCAGGCCAGCAGCGGCAGCTGCGCGGGGGCGATCAGGAAGAGCGGGGACCACTCCGGGCAGACCAGGCGGACGCCGGCGGTGAGCCCGTACAGCCGGGCCCGGTGGGAGCCCTTCAGCTCCACCCGGTCGAGCCGGTAGGGCCCGTCGAGGGTTATCGCCGGGCGGCCGTGGCGCTGCCACTCGATGCGCACTGCGCCGCCGGCGGGGGCGCCGGTGAGCAGGAGTTCGCCGGTCTCGGCGGCGTCGAGTTCGCGCCGGACGGCGGGCAGGCGGAGGGCCGCACCGCGGGCGAGGAGGTCGTCGGCGGCGTCGCGCAGCGTCTGGGCCGCGCGGCCGGGACTCTCGGCGACACGGCGGAACGGCCGGGCGAGCTGCCCTGTGAGATGACCCGTGAGGTGAACCATCACAACCCTCCTGTGGCCGTGCGGCGCCTCCTCAGGACGGGGTTTCCGTCGGTCGGCGGCGGTGGCACCCCGGACGTTAGCAGTCCGAGACCTTGGTTGAGGAGATCCGGCGGGGACTTCTTCACAGCAGGAGTGCCGGTGCGAACGGCCCGCGCGCGGAGCGCATCCGGACGGTTTCAGCGGGTGACGGTGGAGGGGGTGGGAGCGTCCTCGGGGGCGGTCGCGGCCGACTGTCCGGCGGCGGCAGTGGCCGCCGCGGGGAGCGCGGTGCGGTCGGACCTGACCCGGCGCAGCGCGTCGAAGGTGAGCACCGCGAGGGCGGCCCAGACGAGTGCGAAGCCGGCCCAGCGGGCGGGCGGCATGGACTCGTGGAAGACGGTGATGCCGATGAGGAACTGGAAGACCGGGGCGAGGTACTGGAGCAGGCCGAGGGTGGTGAGCGGGACGCGGACGGCGGCGGCGCCGAAGCAGAGCAGCGGGATCGCGGTGATGACGCCGCTGAGCACGAGCAGGCCGGAGTGGGCCCAGGCGGAGCCGGAGCCTGCGGCGTGGCCGAAGCTGCCCTCGCCGCGGATCTGCAGGCTGATCAGGAAGCCCAGGGCGAAGGGGAACATGGCGGCGCTCTCGAGCGCGAAGCTCTCCTGTCCGCCGAGGGCGACCTTCTTCTTCAGCAGGCCGTAGGTGGCGAAGCTGAGGGCGAGGGTGAGGGCGATCCAGGGCAGTCGGCCGTAGCCGACGGTGAGGACGGCGACGGCGGCGGCGCCTATGCCGACGGCGACCCACTGGGCGCGGCGCAGCCGCTCGCGGAGCAGCAGGACGCCGAAGGCGATGGTGACGAGCGGGTTGATGAAGTAGCCGAGGCTGGTCTCGACGACGTGGCCGGAGTTGACGCCCCAGATGTAGACGCCCCAGTTGACGGAGATGACGGCGGCGGCGAGGGCGACCAGGGCGAGGCGGCGGGGCTGGGAGAGCAGCGGGCGGATCCAGGCCCAGCGGCGCTGCACGAGGAGCATCAGGGCGACGGCGACCAGGGACCAGACCATGCGGTTGGCGAGGATGTCGGCGGCGCCGGCGGGTTCGAGCAGTGGCCAGAAGAGCGGGAAGAGGCCCCACATGCCGTAGGCGGCGGCGCCGTACCAGAAGCCGCGGCCGGTGTCGTGCCCGTCGTTGGTGCCGGCCATGCCGCCCTGCCTTCCGCGCGCGCTGGTGTCGGGTCGACGGTAGCGGCGGAACCTCCGGTTGTCACGCCCGTATCCACCGTTTGGTCATGACAGCTGCCGGCCGGTCTCACTCGTCGGATTCCGGGCGGAGCGCGGCCAGTCCGTCCAGCACCCGCTGCAGCCCGAAGGCGTACGCGTGGGCCGAGCTGGAGGCGCCGCCGTAGGCCTCGCCGGCCGCGGAGCCGATCCGGGCGGCGGTCGGGAAGCGCTCCGGGTCGAAGACCCTGGCCAGCAGGTCGGCGTTGCCCTCCCACCACTGGGCGTCGCTCATGGCGCTCTCCTGCTCGGCGGCCCGCTCGTCGGCGGCGGCGCGGGCGCAGCCGTGCACGAAGGCCAGCAGGAAGGCGAGGGCGGCGTCGGTCTCGACGTCGCCGAGGCCGAGGCCCTCGGCGGCGCGCAGCTCGTACTCGTACTTGGCCATCAGGCCGGGGCCGAGCGGGGGGCGGCCGGTGGCGACGTCCGCGACCCAGGGGTGGGCGGCGTACAGCGCGGCGTTGTCGTCGGCGACGGCGGCCAGGCGGGCCCGCCAGCCGCTGCCCCGGGGGGCGCGGCGGGGCATGGCGGCGTAGACGGTGTCGAGCATCAGGTCGAGCAGTTCGGCCTTGCCCGGCACGTAGGTGTAGAGCGCCATCGGCGAGAGGCCGAGTTCCCGGGCGACCCGGCGCATGGTGACGGCGGCGGTGCCCTCGGCGTCGGCCAGGGCGATCGCGGCGGCGGCGATCTCCGGGGCGGTCCTGGCCTGGCGGGGTCCGCGCCGACCGGGCCCGACGGCGGGCTCCCCCCAGAGCAGCGCGAGGGTCCGCGCCGGGTCGCCTGCACTGCTGCGGTCGGTCGCCATGGCCGGAATTCTCCCATCCCTATTCTCCGTACTGTGTATACTGTACGCAGTACGGAGAATAGGAGGCGCATGACCGAGTTCGACCGACAGCTGCAGCGGCTGATCGACCTGGGCTACCCCGCCCTGGCCGGACTGCCGGAGGGCGACTTCACCGACCTGCTCGCCCCGCTCCGGGAGGCCGCCGGGCCCGGCGGACCGCCCGACGGCGGCCGGGTGCCGTACGTGCTCGTGGTGACCCGCGACCTGGTGCCGATCGAGCAGGCGGTGCCGCTCACCGCACTGGCAGGGCGGAGCCGCCCGGGGATCGTGGACCGGCTCTACCCGGAGGGCGACCTCGCCCGCTTCACGCCGACCGTGGAGCTGCCCGCGGGCCGCGCCTACCTGCTGCTCGACATCGACCGCGGCGAGGAGTTCTGCGGCGCCGTGCCGCGCGACGCCATGGCCGTGGTCGCCGGACGGGGCCGCACCCTGCTGACCGTCGAGGAGGGCGTCGCCGTGGTCACCCAGTACCCGGAGCTGCTGGCCACCAACAAGTGCTTCTCGCTCGGCGCCTCGCGCTGCGGCGACAGGCGGGTGCCCGCGCTGTGGATCAGCAAGGGCGCGCCCAAGCTCGGCTGGTGTTGGGAGGGCAACCCGCACACCTGGCTCGGCATGGCCTCGGCCGGCGGCCGCGCCTGACCGCGCAGCACAACGGGGGCGGACAGCACGACGGGCCCCGGGGTCGTGCACCCCGGGGCCCGCGGCGGACGGAGGGTCAGACCACCGTCCAGGTGTCGTTGCCGGTGAGCAGGTCGGCGAGGTCGCCGGGGCCGCGGTCGGCCCTGGCCTTCTCCAGTTGATCGGCCATCAGGGTGTCGTAGACCGGCCGCCGGACCGATCTGAGCACGCCGATCGGGGTGTGGTGCAGGGTGTCGGCGTCGGCGAGGCGGGTCAGCGCGAAGGCGGTGGCGGGGCCTGCGGCGTGCGCGTCGTGGACGAGCACCGCGGCCTCGTTCTCCGGGGTGACCGCGTCGACGAACAGTTCGCCGTCCGGGCCGCGGAAGACGCCCTGATCGGTGCCGAAGCGGATCGGCCGGCCGTGTTCGAGGCGGATCAGCGCCTCGTCGCGGGTGCCGGGCTCCTTGAGCACCTCGAAGGCGCCGTCGTTGAAGATGTTGCAGTTCTGGTAGATCTCCACCAGCGCGGTGCCCTCGTGCTCGGCGGCCGCCCGCAGCACGGACTGCAGGTGCTGGCGGTCGGAGTCGATGGCGCGGGCGACGAAGGTGGCCTCGGCGCCGATCGCCAGCGACAGCGGGTTGAACGGCGCGTCCAGGGAGCCCATCGGGGTGGACTTGGTGATCTTCCCGACCTCGCTGGTGGGCGAGTACTGGCCCTTGGTGAGGCCGTAGATCCGGTTGTTGAACAGCAGGATCTTCAGGTTGACGTTGCGCCGCAGGGCGTGGATCAGGTGGTTGCCGCCGATGGAGAGCGCGTCGCCGTCGCCGGTGACCACCCAGACGCTGAGGTCGCGCCGGGATGCGGCGAGGCCGGTGGCGATCGCCGGGGCACGGCCGTGGATGGAGTGCATCCCGTAGGTGTTCATGTAGTACGGGAAGCGCGAGGAGCAGCCGATGCCGGAGACGAAGACGGTGTTCTCCCGGCGGATGCCGAGCTCGGGCATGAAGGCCTGGACGGCGGCGAGGATCGCGTAGTCACCGCAGCCGGGGCACCAGCGGACCTCCT
Organism: Kitasatospora sp. NPDC051914; assembly: GCF_040680995.1. NCBI lineage: Bacteria > Bacillati > Actinomycetota > Actinomycetes > Kitasatosporales > Streptomycetaceae > Kitasatospora > Kitasatospora sp. NPDC051914. Next base: position 163,336 of record NZ_JBFAXX010000005.1, on the reverse strand, counting down.
GGTCGGTCTTGAACTCCCTGGCGCTCTGCGGGCCGTCGGCCTTGGGCACCAGGTCGAGCAGGCGGAACTCGGTCATCGCTGGTCCTCCGCATCGAGGGTGCCGATCGCCGCCTGCAGCACGTCGGCCAGCTGGGCGGCCTTGAAGGGCAGCCCGCGGACCTGGTTGTAGGACTGGGCGTCGACGAGGTACTTGGCCCGCAGCAGCAGGGCGAGCTGACCGAGGTTCATCTCCGGGACGATGACCCTCTCGTAGCCGTGCAGCACCGCGCCGAGGTTGGCCGGGAAGGGGTTGATGTGGCGCAGGTGCGCCTGGGCGACGTGCCCGCCGTCGGCGCGGACCCGGCGCACGGCGGCGGTGATCGGGCCGTAGGTGGAGCCCCAGCCGAGGACGAGGACGCGGGCCCGGCCCGAGGGGTCGTCGACGGTGACCGGGGGCACGCCGATGCCGTCGATCTTGGCCTGCCGGGTGCGGACCATGAAGTCGTGGTTGGCCGGGTCGTAGGAGATGTTGCCGGTGCCGTCCTGCTTCTCGATGCCGCCGATCCGGTGCTCCAGGCCGGGGGTGCCGGGCACCGCCCACGGGCGGGCGAGGGTGCGCGCGTCCCGCTTGTAGGGCCAGAAGACACGGCTGCCGTCCTCCAGCTCGTGGTTCGGCTCGGTGGCGAAGTCGACGGCCAGGTCGGGCAGTTCGTCGACGGCGGGGATGCGCCACGGCTCGGAGCCGTTGGCGAGGTAGCCGTCGGAGAGCAGCATGACGGGCGTGCGGTAGGTCAGCGCGATGCGGGCCGCCTCCAGGGCGGCGGTGAAGCACTCGGCGGGGGTGGCCGGGGCGACGACGGGCACCGGGGCCTCGCCGTTGCGGCCGAACATGGCCTGCAGCAGGTCGGCCTGCTCGGTCTTGGTGGGCAGGCCGGTGGACGGGCCGCCGCGCTGGATGTCCACGACCAGCAGCGGCAGTTCGAGCGAGACGGCCAGGCCGATGGTCTCCGACTTGAGGGCGACGCCGGGGCCGGAGGTGGTGGTGACGCCGAGCGCGCCGCCGAAGGCCGCGCCGAGGGCGGCGCCGATGCCCGCGATCTCGTCCTCGGCCTGGAAGGTGCGCACGCCGAAGTTCTTGTGCTTGGACAGCTCGTGCAGGATGTCCGAGGCGGGGGTGATCGGGTACGAGCCGAGGAACAGCGGCAGTCCGGCGCGCTCGGCGGCGGCGATCAGGCCGTAGGAGAGCGCCAGGTTGCCGGAGATGTTGCGGTAGGTGCCGGACGGCAGGGAGGCCGGGGCGATCTCGTAGGAGACCGCGAAGTCCTCGGTGGTCTCGCCGAAGTTCCAGCCGGCCCGGAAGGCCAGGATGTTGGCCTCGGCGATGTCCGGCTTCTTGGCGAACTTCTGCCGCAGGAACGCCTCGGTGCCGCCGGTCGGCCGGTGGTACATCCAGGAGAGCAGGCCGAGCGCGAACATGTTCTTGGCGCGTTCGGCGTCCTTGCGGGCCAGGCCGCTCTCCTTGAGCGCCTCCAGGGTGAGCGTGGTCAGCGGCACCCTGTGCAGCCGGAAGGCGTCCAGCGAACCGTCGGCCAGCGGGTCGGCCGCGTAGCCGACCTTGGCCAGGGCGCGCTTGGTGAACTCGTCGGTGTTGACGATGATCTCCGCGCCGCGCGGCACGTCCGGCAGGTTGGCCTTGAGCGCGGCCGGGTTCATCGCCACCAGGACGTTCGGCGCGTCGCCGGGGGTCAGGATGTCGTGGTCGGCGAAGTGCAGCTGGAAGCTGGACACGCCCGGCAGGGTGCCGGCGGGTGCCCGGATCTCGGCCGGGAAGTTCGGGAGGGTGGAGAGGTCGTTGCCGAACGACGCCGTCTCCGAGGTGAAGCGGTCACCGGTGAGCTGCATGCCGTCACCGGAGTCGCCGGCGAACCGGATGATCACCCGGTCCAGCCGGCGGGTGGGCTTGACGGGCCGCCCCTGCCTGGCCGACGGAGGCGCCGAGCCGGCCCGGCCCTCGCCCCCGTCCGAGCCGTCCACTGCCTCTGACTGATCGACCTGACTGGTCACTGCCGCGGACCTCCTCGTGGCGCCAGCCGCGGGCGTGAGCCGTGTGCCCCGTCCGCCTGGTGCACCTATCGCATCCTAAGACGGCCGGGGATCACTCGACCGTAACTCGGGCAGGTGGAATCACTCGATGCGCCATCTTCGATCGACGGACGACCACGGCCCGCACCCGGGCGGTCAGGAGTTGAGGTAGGTGAGCACGGCGAGCACCCGGCGGTGGTCCTCGGGGCTCTGGCCCAGGCCCAGCTTGAGGAAGATGTTGCTGACGTGCTTCTCCACCGCGCCGTCCGACACGACCAGCTGGCGGGCGATCGCCGCATTGGTGCGGCCCTCGGCCATCAGCCCCAGCACCTCGCGCTCGCGCGGCGTGAGGCCCTCCAGGACGTCGCCGCGGCGGCTGCGGCTGAGCAGCTGCTGCACCACCTCGGGGTCGAGCGCGGTGCCGCCGCCGGCGACCCGGACGACGGCGTCGGCGAACTCGCGGACGTCCGCGACCCGGTCCTTGAGCAGGTAGCCGACACCGCGGGTGGAGCCCGCCAGCAGCTCGCCGGCGTACCGCTCCTCGACGAACTGCGACAGCACCAGCACGCCCAGCTCCGGGTGGAGCCCGCGCAGCGCCACGCAGGCGCGCACGCCCTCGTCGGTGTGGGTGGGGGGCATCCGGACGTCCGCCACCACCACGTCGGGCAGGGCGCCCGCCGCGGCCAGCTCCTGGACGGTCCTGAGCAGCGCGTCGCCGTCGCCGACCCCGGCGACCACCTCGAGGCCGCGGTCGGTCAGCAGGCGGGTCAGGCCCTCCCGCAGGAGGACGGAGTCCTCGGCGATCACGACGCGCAGCATGAAGAGCCCCCTTCGGCGGAGGGCCGCCCCCGTGACCGGCCCGGTCTCACATGGTACGGATCGCGACGGCGTCGCAGAGCCCCTGCAGGGCCGCCTTGGCCGGGCACTCGGGCAGCGGGTCGAGCAGGGCGCGGGCCTCCTCGGCGTACCGCAGGGTCTCCCGGCGGGCCCGCTCCAGCGCCGGGTGGCGGCGCAGCAGGCGCAGCGCCTCGGCGTGCAGCTCGTCGTCCTCGGAGAGGTCGCCGTCGAGGAGCTCGCGCAGCCGCAGGTCGGCGGGGTCGTCCTCGTCCACCGGGGTCTGCCGCAGGAGCAGCACGGGCAGCGTGGGGACGCCCTCGCGCAGGTCGGTGCCGGGGGTCTTGCCGGACTCGTGGCTGTCGCTGGCGATGTCCAGGACGTCGTCGGCGAGCTGGAAGGCGGTGCCCATCCGCTCGCCGTACTGGGTGAGGATGTCGGTGATCCACGGCTCGGCGCCGGCCGTCATGGCGCCGAAGCGGCCGGAGACGGCGATCAGCGAGCCGGTCTTGCCGGCGATGACGTCCAGATAGTGCTGGAGCGGGTCGTCGCCGGGGCGGGGGCCGGCGGTCTCCAGGATCTGGCCGGTGACGAGGCGCTCGAAGGCGTCGGCCTGGATGCGGACGGCCTCCGGGCCGAGGTCGGCGAGGACCTGGGAGGCGCGGGAGAAGAGGAAGTCGCCGGTGAGGATGGCGACCGAGTTGTCCCAGCGGGAGTTGGCGCTGGGGGCGCCGCGGCGGACGGGGGCCTCGTCCATGACGTCGTCGTGGTACAGCGTGGCGAGGTGGGTGAGTTCGACGACGACGGCGGCCGGCACCACGCCGGGCGCGTACGGGTCGCCGAACTGGGCGGCGAGCATGACCAGCAGCGGGCGGAAGCGCTTGCCGCCGGCCTCGATCAGGTGGCTGGCCGTGACGGTGATGAACGGAACCTCGCTCTTCACCGCCTCGCCGAGCGCCGCTTCCACGGCGTCCATCCCGGCCTGGACGTCACGGGTCAGATCGCGGTCCTGCACGGTCAGCCCGAAGGGCCCCACGACGGTCACGCAGACCACTCCTGTCCCTGGTCGATCCCAGCGGCCTGGTCCCCCCGGTCGCCGCCTCTGCGCGTACGGCTGCACGCACTAGGCAGCGTATCCGGTCACGAGTGGATCACTGCACGGGCATGGGCCCCAACCAGCGCGTCGGGCACCGTACGGCACTGCCCCGGACAGGGAAATGCGCACCGGCCCCCGCCGGACGGCGGGGGCCGGTGCGCGGTGCGCGGGACTAGCGGACGAAGAGCGAGGCCTTCGACGCCAGGTCGAGGAAGTACTGCGGCAGCAGGCCGAGGCCGAGGGTGACCAGCACGCCGACGCCGATGGCGGTGGCGGTGAGCGGGCTGGGGACGGCCACGGACGGGCCCTGCGGCTGCGGGTCGGAGAAGAACATCAGCACGATGACGCGGATGTAGAAGAACGCCGCGACGGCCGAGCTGAGCACGCCGACGATCACCAGCGGTGTGGCACCGCCGGCCGCCGCGGCCTGGAAGACCGCGAACTTGCCGGTGAAGCCGCTGGTCAGCGGGATGCCGGCGAAGGCCAGCAGGAAGAGTGCGAAGACCGCGGCGACCAGCGGGGAGCGCCGGCCGAGGCCGGCCCAGCTGGAGAGGTGGGTGGCCTCCCCCTTCGAGTCGCGCACCAGGGTGACCACGGCGAAGGCGCCGAGGGTCACGAAGGAGTAGGCGAGCAGGTAGAAGAGGACGGCGCCCAGGCCCTGCCGGTTGGTGGCGATCACACCGGTGAGGATGAAGCCCGCGTGGGCGATCGAGGAGTACGCGAGCAGCCGCTTCACGTCCTGCTGGGTGACGGCGAGGATCGCGCCGACCACCATGGTGAGGATGGCGACGCCCCACATGACCGGCCTCCAGTCCCACTTGAGGCCGGGGAAGGCCACGTAGAAGAGGCGGAGGAAGGCGCCGAAGGCGGCGGTCTTGGTGGCCGCGGCCATGAAGCCGGTGACCGGGGTCGGGGCGCCCTGGTAGACGTCCGGGGTCCAGGCGTGGAAGGGGACGGCGCCGACCTTGAAGAGCAGACCGACGGCGAGCATGGCCAGGCCGATCAGCAGCAGCGCGTCGTTCTGGGTGGTGACGGTGAGCGCCGGGGTGACCGGGGCGACGCCGGAGACCACGTCGGCGATGTCGCCGAGCTGGACGCTGCCCGCGTAGCCGTACAGCAGCGCGGTGCCGAACAGGAAGAACGCCGAGGCGAAGGCACCGAGCAGGAAGTACTTGAGCGCCGCCTCCTGGGAGAGCAGCCGGCGGCGCCGGGCGAGCCCGCAGAGCAGGTAGAGCGGCAGGGAGAGGACCTCCAGCGCCACGAACATGGTCAGCAGGTCGTTGGCGGCGGGGAAGAGCAGCATGCCGCCGACGGCGAACAGGGTGAGCGGGAAGACCTCGGTGGTGGTGAAGCCGGCCCGGGTGGCCTCGCGCTCCTGATCGCCGCCGGGGACGGCGGCGCCCTGCGCGGTGAACGCGTCGACGCCGTGGCCGCCTCGGCGCGGCTCCAGCCGGCGCTCGGCGTAGGTGAGGACGGCGAGGACGGCGGTCAGCAGGATGACGCCCTGCAGGAACAGCGCGGGGCCGTCGATGGCGACCGCGCCCATGGCGAGCAGGCCGGCCTGAGTGGTGGCGTGGCCCTGCGCGGCGAGGACGACGACCGCGGCGAAGGCCCCGCCGAGGCCGAGCAGCGAGATGCCGATCTGGGTGGCGTAGCGAGCCCGGCGCGGCAGGAAGGCCTCGACGAGGATGCCCGCGATCGCGGCGCCGAAGACGATCAGCATCGGGGAGAGCTGGCCGTACTCGACGTGCGGGGCGGGGATGCTCGCGCTGTTGCCGCCCGCGGCGGCGAGCCACTGGGTGGGGCTCATTCGTGCTCACCTCCGGTGGTGGCGGCGACCGGGTGGGCCGGTGCCGGGTCGGTCCGGTGGACCTGGGAGAGCGTGGCGTCCACGGCCGGGTTCACCATGTCGGTGAGCGGCTTGGGGTACACGCCGAGCAGCAGGGTGAGTGCCACCAGGGGCGCCACCACGGCGAGTTCGCGGACCTTGAGGTCGGGCATGCCCTCCATGCGGGGCTTGACCGGGCCGGTCATGGTGCGCTGGTAGAGCAGCAGGGCGTACAGCGCGGCGAGCACGATGCCGAAGGTGGCGGCGATGCCGATGGCCGGGTACCGGCTGAACGTGCCGACCAGCACCAGGAACTCGCTGACGAAGGGCGCCATGCCGGGCAGCGACAGGGTGGCCAGGCCGCCGATCAGGAAGGTGCCGGCGAGCACCGGGGCGACCTTCTGCACGCCGCCGTAGTCGGCGATCAGGCGGGAGCCGCGGCGGGAGATCAGGAAGCCCGCGACGAGCATCCACGCGGCGGTGGAGATGCCGTGGTTGACCATGTAGAGGGTGGCTCCGGTCTGGCCCTGGCTGGTCAACGCGAAGATGCCCATGATGATGAAGCCGAAGTGCGAGATGGAGGCGTAGGCCACCAGCCGCTTGATGTCCTTCTGGCCGATCGCCACCAGCGCGCCGTAGACGATGCCGATCAGCGAGAGCACGAGGATCGCCGGGGCGAGGTCCTTGGAGGCGTCCGGGAAGAGGCCGAGGCAGTACCGCAGCATCGCGAAGGTGCCGACCTTGTCGACGACCGCGGTGATGAGGACGGCCGTTCCGGCGGTGGACTCGCCCATCGCGTTGGGCAGCCAGGTGTGCAGCGGCCAGAGCGGGGCCTTCACCGCGAAGGCGAAGAAGAAGCCGAGGAAGAGCGCCTTCTCCACGGACGGGTCGATCACCAGCTTGCCGTCGGCGATCGCGCCCGTGAGCGTCGGCAGGTCGAAGGTGGCGAGGTCCTGGTCGGCGGCGGTGACGTACAGCCCGATCACCGCGGCCAGCATGACCAGGCCGCCGAGCAGGTTGTACAGCAGGAACTTCACCGCGGCGTAGGAGCGCTGCTTCCCGGCGTCGGGGCCGCCGGCCCGGTCGCCGAAGCCGCCGATCAGGAAGTACATCGGGATCAGCATGGCTTCGAAGAAGACGTAGAAGACGAAGACGTCGGTGGCCAGGAAGGACACCAGCACCATCGCCTCGACCGCCAGGATCAGGGCGAAGAAGCCCTGGGTGCGGCGCTTGGCCTCGAAGCTGCCCTCGGGTGCGGGGGCTGGGTCGGAGTCGTGCCAGGAGGCGAGCATCACCAGCGGCACCAGCACCGCGGTGAGCAGGACCAGCACGGCGCCGATGCCGTCGACGCCGAGCGAGAAGGAGATGCCGAAGGAGCGGATCCAGCTGTGGGACTCGGTCAGCTGGTAGCGGGGGCCGCCCGGTTCGAACCGGGCGGCGACGGCGGCGGTCAGCGCGAGCGTGGCCGTGGAGACGGCCAGCGCGACGGCCTTGGTGGTGCGCCGGCGGGCCTCGCTGTTGCCGGCCGGCAGGGCGGCGGTGACCACCGCGCCCGCGGCGGGCACGGCGCAGGTCGCGGTCAGCAGGTAGCTCATGGCCGGCCTCCCCGCGGAGCCTCAGCAGTCATCTTGTGACCTTCCATCAGACCGACCTCATCAGCAGGGTGGTGGCGACCAGGACGAGCGTGCCGCCGAACATGGAGAGCGCGTACGTGCGGACGAAGCCGGTCTGCACCCTCCGCAGGCGGGCGGAGACGCCGCCGATGGTGGCGGCGAGGCCGTTGACGAAGCCGTCCAGGCCGCGGATGTCGAACCAGACCAGCGTCGCGGCGAGCGCGGAGCCGGGGCGGACGAGCACGGCGTGGTTGAAGTCGTCCTGCAGCAGGTCGCGGCGGGCGGCCCGGGTGAGCGGGGAGCCCACCGGCGGGGTGACCGGGATGCGGCTGCGGCCGTACATGGCGTAGGCGAGGCCGACGCCGGCCAGCATGCAGACGGTGGTGAGCCCGGTGACGACGGCCGCCGGGATCGGCGGGTGGCCCTCCTCGAAGCCGGTGACCGGCTCCAGCCACTTCAGGAAGGCGTCGCCGTAGGTGAACAGCGCGCCCGCGCAGACCGAGCCGACCGCGAGCACGACCATCGGCAGCGTCATGACCTTCGGGGACTCGTGCGGGTGCGGCTCCTCGCCGGTCTCCGGGTCGGGCTGCCAGCGCTTCTCGCCGAAGAAGGTCATCATCATCACGCGGGTCATGTAGAACGCGGTGACGGCCGCGCCGACCAGGGCGCACAGGCCGAGGATCCAGCCCTCGGTGCCGCCCTTGGCGAACGCCGCCTCGATGATCTTGTCCTTGGAGAAGAAACCGGACAGGCCGGGGAAGCCGATGATGGCGAGGTAGCCGAGGCCGAAGGTGACGAAGGTGACCGGCATGTACTTGCGCAGGCCGCCGTAGTGCCGCATGTTCACCTCGTCGTTCATGCCGTGCATGACCGATCCGGCGCCGAGGAAGAGCCCGGCCTTGAAGAAGCCGTGGGTCACCAGGTGCATGATCGCGAAGACGTAGCCGATCGGGCCGAGGCCCGCGGCCAGCACCATGTAGCCGATCTGCGACATGGTCGAGCCGGCCAGCGCCTTCTTGATGTCGTCCTTGGCACAACCGACGATCGCACCGAAGAGCAGGGTGACCGCGCCGACGACCGTCACCACGAGCTGGGCGTCGGGCGCCAGGTTGAAGATGTCCGCCGAGCGCACGATCAGGTAGACGCCGGCGGTCACCATGGTCGCCGCGTGGATCAGTGCGGAGACCGGGGTCGGGCCCTCCATGGCGTCGCCGAGCCAGGACTGCAGCGGCACCTGGGCGGACTTGCCGCAGGCGGCGAGCAGCAGCATCAGCGCGATCGCGGTGAGCTTGCCCTCGCTCGCGTCGTCCGCCGCCCCGAAGACCGGGCCGAAGGTGAAGGAGCCGAACTCGACGAACATCAGCATGATCGCGATCGACAGGCCCATGTCGCCGACCCGGTTGACGATGAACGCCTTCTTGGCGGCCGTCGCCGCGCTCGGCTTGTGCTGCCAGAAGCCGATCAGCAGGTACGAGGCGAGGCCCACGCCCTCCCAGCCGACGTACAGCAGCAGGTAGTTGTCGGCCAGCACCAGCAGCAGCATGGCGGCCAGGAACAGGTTGAGGTAGCCGAAGAAGCGGCGGCGGCGCTCGTCGTGGGCCATGTAACCCACCGAGTAGACGTGGATCAGCGTGCCGACGCCGGTGATCAGCAGGACGAAGGTCATGGACAACTGGTCGAGCTGGAAGGCGACATCGGCCTGGAAGCCGTTCACCGGGATCCAGCTGTACAGGAATTCGACGACCGGCCGCTCCTCCGTGGGCCGGCCGAGCATCTGGGAGAAGAGGACGAGGCCGAGGCCGAAGGAGGCGGCGGCGGCCAGGGTGCCGAGCCAGTGGCCGAACCGGTCGAGCGCGCGCCCGCCGAGCAGCAGCAGGGCGGCGCCGGCCAGCGGGGCCGCGACCAGCAGCGGAATGAGTGAGTTCACCGAGGGCCCTCCGCCTACAGCTTCATCAGGTTGCTGTCGTCGACCGAGGCGGTGTGCCTGGTCCGGAAGATGCTCACGATGATGGCGAGGCCGACCACGACCTCGGCCGCCGCGACCACCATGGTGAAGAACGCGATGATCTGGCCGTCCAGGTTGCCGTGCATCCGGGAGAAGGTCACCAGCGCCAGGTTCGAGGCGTTGAGCATCAGCTCGACGCACATGAACAGCACGATCGCGTTCCGCCGGATCAGCACACCGGACGCGCCGATGGTGAACAACAGGGCCGAGAGGTAGAGGTAGTTGACCGGGTTCACGCCTCGTCCTCCTCCTTCTTCTCCTTCGTCGGCACCGTCTCCAGCGCGGCGCGCTGCTCGGGCGTCGCCGGGCGGGCGGAGGACGGGCGGCCCAGCCACTCGGCGGTGGAATCCTCCAGCTCCGCCATCCGCTGCAGCATCTCCTGGCTGACGTCGCGGATCTGGCCGCGCTCACGCAGGGTGCCCATCACCGAGTCCTCGGCGACGGTGCCGTCGGGCAGCAGGCCGGGAACGTCGACGGCGTTGTGCCGGGCGTAGACGCCGGGCGCGGGCATCGGCGGCACCTGCAGGTTGTCCTTGACCCGCTGGGAGGCCAGCTCGCGCTGGGTCTTCGGCTTCCGCACGTACTCGCGGTGGGTCAGCACCATGGCGCCGATCGCCGCGGTGATCAGCAGCGCGCCGGTGACCTCGAAGGCCCAGACGTACTTGGTGAAGATCAGCCGGGCCAGGCCCGGCACGTTGCCCTCGGCGTTGGCCGCCGACAGGCCGGTGAAGTCCCGCAGCTTGGCGTTGGCCAGGCCCGCGATCAGCAGCACGCCGAAGCCGAGCCCGCAGAGCACCGCGGCGAACCGCTGGCCCTTGAGCTGCTCCTTCAGCGAGTCCGCGCTGGTGACGCCGACCAGCATGACCACGAACAGGAAGAGCATCATGATCGCGCCGGTGTAGACGACGATCTGCACCACGCCCAGGAACACCGCGCCCTGGGCCATGTAGCAGACCGCGAGCGCCAGCATCGTCGCCGCCAGGCAGAGCGCGCTGTGCACCGCCTTCTTCATCAGCAGCATGCCGAGCGCACCGCCGACGGCGATCACCGCGAGGACCCAGAACTGGACGGCCTCTCCGGTGGAGGTCATGGCTGCACCTCCTTCTCGTGCTGGTGCCGCTCCTGCTGCACGGTGCCGGGCGCGGCCTGGGTGATCTCGCCCCGGTAGTAGGCCTGTTCGTCGGCCCCGGGGTAGATGGCGTGCGGGCTGTCGACCATGCCCTCGGTGAGGCCGACCAGCAGCTGCTCCTTGGTGAAGATCAGGTCTGCCCGGGTGGAGTCGGCGAGCTCGTACTCGTTGGTCATGGTGAGCGCGCGGGTCGGGCAGGCCTCGATGCAGAGCCCGCAGAGGATGCAGCGAGCGTAGTTGATCTGGTACACCGCGCCGTAGCGCTCGCCGGGCGAGTAGCGCTCGTCGTCCCGGTTGTCGGCGCCCTCGACGTAGATGGCGTCGGCCGGGCAGGCCCAGGCGCACAGCTCGCAGCCGATGCACTTCTCCAGGCCGTCCGGGTGCCGGTTCAGCTGGTGGCGGCCGTGGAAGCGCGGCGCGGTGGGCTTCTTCTGCTCCGGGTACTGCTCGGTGAGCCGCTTCTTGAACATGGCCCGGAAGGTCACGCCGAAGCCGGCGGCCGGGCCGAGGATCGACGGCCGGGCTGTCGTGTCGTGCCCCGAGGTGTCGTCGGACGGCATGTCGGCTCAGCTCCCTTCGGTGTGGTCGGCCCCGTTGAGGGCGTCCTGGAGTTGCGGGGCGCGGCGCCGCCGGCGCGGCACCGGTGGGAGTTCCTGGCCGGGCAGCGGCGGCACCGGATAGCCGCCGGCCATGGGGTCGAACGCGGCGGGCGGGGCGGGCTTCGCCTCGGCGGGCTTCTTCCGCAGCAGGTCCCAGACCAGGGCGAGCAGCAGGACGGCGGCGATCGGTGCGCCGACCCAGAGCACCACCTGGGCGAAGTCGTAGCCCTCGTTGCGCAGGGCCCGGACGCTGGCCACCATCACCAGCCAGGCCAGCGAGACCGGGATGAGGATCTTCCAGCCGAGCTTCATGAACTGGTCGTAGCGCAGCCGGGGCAGCGTGCCGCGGAGCCAGATGAAGAAGAACAGCAGCAGCTGGATCTTGATGATGATCCAGAGCATCGGCCACCAGCCGTGGTTGGCGCCCTCCCAGAACGCGGAGATCGGCCAGGGTGCGCGCCAGCCGCCCAGGAAGAGGGTCGAGGCGACGGCCGAGACGGTCACCATGTTGACGTACTCGGCGAGCATGAACATCGCGAACTTCAGCGAGGAGTACTCGGTGTTGAAGCCGCCGACCAGCTCGCCCTCGGCCTCCGGGAGGTCGAACGGCGCCCGGTTGGTCTCGCCGACCATCGCGATGATGTAGACGATGAACGAGACCGGCAGCAGCACCGCGAACCAGGTCGGCTGCTGGGAGGCGACGATCTCCGAGGTGGACATCGAGCCCGAGTAGATGAAGACCGCGGCGAAGGACAGGCCCATCGCGATCTCGTAGCTGATCATCTGGGCGGAGGAGCGGATGCCGCCGAGCAGCGGGTAGGTCGACCCGGAGGACCACCCGGCCAGCACGATGCCGTAGATGCCGACGGAGGCGGTCGCCAGGATGTAGAGCACGGCGATCGGCAGGTCGGTGAGCTGCAGCGGGGTGCGGGTGCCGAAGATCGACACCTGGTCGTCCGCCGGGCCGAAGGGGATCACCGCGAAGGCCATGAACGCCGGGATGGCGCTGACGATCGGCGCGAGGACGTAGACCACCTTGTCGGCCCCGGTGACGACCAGGTCCTCCTTGAGGGCCAGCTTGATGCCGTCGGCGAGCGACTGCAGCATGCCCCAGGGGCCGTGCCGGTTGGGGCCGATGCGCAGCTGCATCCAGGCGACGACCTTGCGCTCCCAGACGATGGCGATCAGCACCGTGAGGACGAGGAAGGCGAAGACGAAGACCGCCTTGAGCAGCACCAGCCACCAGGGGTCGCGGCCGAAGAAGGCGAGCGTGTCGTAGGCGGCGAGCAGCTGGGGGGCAGCGAGGTTGTGCATCACGCCTCCTGAGCCGGTGCGATGGTGACCAGGTGGCCGACGGTGGTGCCGAGTGCGCGCTGGGCGCCGCCCGGGGTGGAGTTGAGGGGCAGCCAGACGGTGCGGTCGGGCATGTCCTGGGTGATCTCCAGCGGCAGCACCACGGAGCCGGCCGGGCCGGTGACCCGCAGTGCGGCGGTGGCGCCGATCTCGGTGGCGGTGACCGGGGAGATCCGGGCGACGACCGGGTGCCTGGTGCCGGCGAGGTGCTCGTCGCCGCTCTGGAGGGTGCCGTTGTCGAGGAGCATCCGGTGGCCGGCGAGGACGGCCTGGCCGGTGGCGGGGCGGGGCAGCGGCGCCGGGTGTGCGGCGGGGGCGGCCGGCCGGTCGCCCGTCCACGGGGTGAAGCGGTCGAGTTCGCGGCGGGCGGCGGTGACGTCCGGCAGGCCGAGCGGGCGGTCGAGGGCGTCGGCGAGCATGTGCAGGACCCGTACGTCGGAGTGCAGGTGGCGCTGCATCAGCTGGTCGGCCTTGAGCGCGGGCTCGAACATCCGGACCCGGCCCTCCCAGTCGAGGAAGGTTCCGGCCTTCTCGGCGACCGCGGCGACCGGCAGCACCACGTCGGCGTGCGCGGTGACGGCGGAGGGCCGCAGCTCCAGCGAGACGACGAAGGCGGCGCGGGTGAGCGCCTCCTCGGCGAGTGCCGGGTCGGGCAGGTCGTCGGTGTCGACGCCGCCGACCAGCAGGGCGTCCAGGTCGCCGGCGGCGGTGGCGGCCAGGATCTGGTCGGTGTCGCGGCCGAGCCGGGACGGCAGGTCGGGCACGCCCCAGGCGGCGGCGGCCTCGGCGCGGGCGGCGAGCACGGTGACCGGGCGGCCGCCGGGCAGCAGGCCGGGCAGGGCGCCGGCCTCGACGGCGCCGCGTTCGCCGGCGCGCCGCGGGACCCATGCGAGTGCGGCGCCGGTGGCGTGGGCGAGCCGCAGGGCGGCGGTGAGGCCGCCGGCGACGGCGGCGAGCCGCTCGCCGACCAGGATCACCGAGCCGGGCGAGCGCAGCGCGTCGGCGGCGCGGCCGGCGTCGTCGGCGAGCACCTCGTCGCCGGCGAGGGCGGCGAGCCACTCGGCCTCGGTGCCGGGGGCGGCGGGCAGCAGGGCGCCGCGGAGCTTGATGAGGCCGCGGGTGGCGTGCGAGGCGATCGCGTAGACGCGCTGGCCGTTGCCGCGGACGGCCTTGCGGAGCCGCAGGAAGACGATCGGCGACTCCTCCTCGGGCTCGAGGCCGGCGAGCAGGACGGCCGGGGCGTTCTCCAGCTGCTCGTAGGTGGTGCCGCTGCCGTCGAGGTCGGTGCCGCGGCCGGCGACGGCGGCGGCCAGGAAGTCCGCCTCCTCGCTGCTGTGCCGGCGGGCGCGGAAGTCGACGTCGTTGGTGCCGAGCACCAGGCGGGCGAACTTGCCGTAAGCGTAGGCGTCCTCGACGGTGACCCGGCCGCCGACGAGTACGCCGGTGCGGGCGCCGCGCAGGCCCTCGGCGGCCCTGGCGAGGGCCTCGGGCCAGGAGGCGGGGGCGAGTTCGCCGTCCTCGCCGCGGACCAGCGGGGTGGCGAGGCGGTCGCGCAGCTGGGCGTAGCGGAAGGCGAAGCGGCCCTTGTCGCAGCTCCATTCCTCGTTGACCTGCGGGTCGTCGCCGGCGAGGCGGCGCAGGACCTTCCCGCGGCGGTGGTCGGTGCGCAGCGAGCAGCCGGAGGAGCAGTGTTCGCAGACGCTGGGTGAGGAGACCAGGTCGAAGGGGCGGGAGCGGAAGCGGTAGGCGGCGGAGGTGAGGGCGCCGACCGGGCAGATCTGGATGGTGTTGCCGGAGAAGTAGGAGTGGAAGTCGTCGCCCTCGCCGGTGCCGACCTGCTGGAGGGCGCCGCGTTCGACGAGGTCGATGAAGGGGTCTCCGGCGATCTGCTGGGAGAAGCGGGTGCAGCGGGCGCACAGCACGCAGCGTTCGCGGTCGAGCAGGACCTGGGTGGAGATCGGGACGGGCTTGGGGTAGGTGCGCTTGACGCCGTCGAAGCGGGTGTCGGCGTCGCCGGTGGACATGGCCTGGTTCTGCAGGGGGCATTCGCCGCCCTTGTCGCAGACCGGGCAGTCCAGCGGGTGGTTGATGAGCAGCAGTTCCATGACGCCGCGCTGGGCCTTCTCGGCGACCGGGGAGCTCAGCTGGGTGCGGACGACCATGCCTTCGGCGACCGGGATCGTGCAGGAGGCGACCGGCTTGCGCTGGCCCTCGATCTCGACGATGCACTGGCGGCAGGCGCCGGCCGGGTCGAGCAGCGGGTGGTCGCAGAACCGCGGGATCTGGGTGCCGATCTGCTCGGCGGCGCGGATGACCAGGGTGCCCTTGGGGACCTGGACCTCGACGCCGTCGATGGTGAGCGTGACGAGGTCGGTGGATCCCGCGGCGGAGCCGCTGTTCGTCGGAGTGGTGACGGTCACGCGTGCACCTCCCTCTCGGTGGCGGACTCGTTGGCGTGGGGCCGCCCGGCCCAGACGGTGGAGGCGGCGGGGTCGAGCGGGCAGCGCCGCTCGGTGAGGTGCTGCTCGTACTCCTCGCGGAAGTACTGGAGCGAGGAGACGATGGGGCTGGCCGCGCCGTCGCCGAGGGCGCAGAAGGACTTGCCGTTGATGTTGTCGGCGATGTCGAGGAGCTTCTCCAGGTCGCCGGTCTCGCCCTGGCCGGCCTCGATCCGCTTGAGGAGCTGGACGAGCCAGTAGGTGCCCTCGCGGCAGGGGGTGCACTTGCCGCAGGACTCGTGGGCGTAGAACTCCGTCCAGCGGGTGACGGCGCGGACGACGCAGGTGGTCTCGTCGAAGACCTGGAGGGCCTTGGTGCCGAGCATGGAGCCGGCGGCGCCGACGCCCTCGTAGTCGAGCGGGACGTCGAGGTGCTGGTCGGTGAACATCGGGGTGGAGGAGCCGCCCGGGGTCCAGAACTTGAGGCGGTGGCCGGCCCGGATGCCGCCGCTGATCTCCAGCAGCTGGCGCAGGGTGATGCCGAGCGGGGCCTCGTACTGGCCGGGGTTGGTGACGTGGCCGGACAGCGAGTAGAGGGTGAAGCCGGGGGACTTCTCGGTGCCGAGGCCCTTGAACCAGTCCTTGCCGCGGCTGAGGATCGGCGGCACCGAGGCGATCGACTCGACGTTGTTGACGACGGTCGGGCAGGCGTAGAGGCCGGCGATGGCGGGGAACGGCGGGCGGAGCCTGGGCTGGCCGCGGCGGCCCTCCAGGGAGTCGAGGAGGGCGGTCTCCTCGCCGCAGATGTAGGCGCCGGCGCCGGCGTGGACGGTGATGTCCAGGTCGATGCCGGAGCCGAGGATGTCCTTGCCGAGGTAGCCGGCCTCGTAGGCCTCGGCGACGGCGGCCTGCAGCCGGCGCAGCACCGGGACGACCTCGCCGCGCAGGTAGACGAACGCGTGGTTGCAGCGGATCGCGTAGGACGCGATGACCATGCCCTCGATGAGGGAGTGCGGGTTGGCGAAGAGCAGCGGGATGTCCTTGCAGGTGCCCGGCTCGGACTCGTCGGCGTTGACCACCAGGTAGTGCGGCTTGCCGTCGTTCTGCGGGATGAACTGCCACTTCATGCCGGTGGGGAAGCCCGCGCCGCCGCGGCCGCGCAGACCGGCGTCCTTGACGAGGGCGATGACCTCGTCGGGCGGCATGGCGAGGGCGCTGCGCAGGCCGGCGTAGCCGTCGTGGCGCAGGTAGGTCTCCAGCGTCCAGGGGCGTTCGTCGTCCCAGCTGGCGGAGAGGACCGGCGAGAGGAGCTTCTCGGCCGGTTCGGCGGAGGTCATCACGCTTCGGTCCCTTCGTGCCGGGGGGCGACCACCTTGGTACCGGGGGTGCCGGGGAGGGCCTCGCCCTTGGCGAGCTTGAGGCCCGCGAGGGAGGGGGTGCCGCCGGCGCCGGACTCGTCGACGGCGCCGGGGCGCTCGTCGGGGAAGCCGGCGAGGATGCGGGCGGTCTCCTTGAAGGAGCAGAGCTTGGCGCCGCGGGTGGGGCGGACCTCCCGGCCGGCGCGCAGGTCGTCGACGAGCTGCCTGGCGCTCTCGGGGGTCTGGTTGTCGAAGAACTCCCAGTTGACCATCACCACGGGGGCGTAGTCGCAGGCGGCGTTGCACTCGATGTGCTCGATGGAGATCGCGCCGTCGTCGGTGGTCTGGTTGTTCTCGATGCCGAGGTGCTGCTTGAGCTCGTCGAAGATCTGGTCCCCGCCGAGGACGGCGCACAGGGTGTTGGTGCAGACGCCGACGTGGTAGTCGCCGGCGGGCCGGCGCCGGTACATGGTGTAGAAGGTGGCGACGGCGGTGACCTCGGCGGTGGTGAGGTCGAGCTGTTCGGCGCAGAAGCGGATGCCGGTCGGGGTGACGCAGCCCTCCTCGGCCTGGACGAGGTGGAGCAGCGGGAGCAGGGCGGAGCGGGCGACCGGGTAGCGGCCGATCAGCTCGCGGGCGTCGGCGGCGAGCCGCTCGTGGACGTCCCGCGGGTACGGCTTGGCCGGCAGTGCCGGGAGCCCGAGTTCGACGTTGGTCACCGGTCCACGCCTCCCATCACCGGGTCGATCCCGGCCACTGCGACGATGACGTCGGCGACCTGGCCGCCCTCGCACATCGCCGCCATCGTCTGCAGGTTGGTGAACGAGGGGTCGCGGAAGTGGACCCGGTAGGGCCGGGTGCCACCGTCGCTGACCACGTGCACCCCGAGTTCGCCCTTGGCCGATTCGACGGCCGCGTAGGCCTGGCCGACGGGCACCCGGAAGCCCTCGGTGACCAGCTTGAAGTGGTGGATCAGGGCCTCCATGGAGGTGCCCATGATCTTCCGGATGTGGTCGAGGGAGTTGCCCATGCCGTCGGGGCCGACGGCGAGCTGGGCGGGCCAGGCGATCTTCTTGTCGCCGACCATGACCGGGCCGGGCTTCAGCCGGTCGAGGCACTGCTCGACGATCCGCAGGGACTGCTTCATCTCGTCCAGGCGGATCAGGAAGCGGCCGTAGGAGTCTGCGGTGTCGGCGGTGGAGACCTCGAAGTCGTAGTCCTCGTAGCCGCAGTACGGGTCGGTCTTGCGCAGGTCGTGCGGCAGGCCGGTGGCGCGCAGGATCGGGCCGGTGGCCCCGAGGGCGAGGCAGCCGGCGAGGTCGAGGTGGCCGACGTCGACCAGGCGGGCCTTGAACACCGGGTTGGTGGTGGCGAGTTTGTCGTACTCGTGCATCCGGGAGCGGAACAGCTGGACCGCTTCGCGGATCTTGTCGACGGCGCCGGGCGGGAGGTCCTGGGCGAGGCCGCCGGGGCGGACGTAGGCGTGGTTCATCCGCAGGCCGGTGACCAGCTCGAAGATGTCCAGGATGAGTTCGCGGTCGCGGAAGCCGTAGATCATCAGCGTGGTGGAGCCGATCTCCATGCCGCCGGTGGCGAGCGCCACGAGGTGCGAGGAGATGCGGTTGAGCTCCATCATGAGGACGCGGATGACGCTGGCCCGCTCGGGGACGTCCGCGGTGATGCCGAGGAGCTTCTCGACGGCCAGGCAGTAGGCGGTCTCGTTGAACAGCGGCGTCAGGTAGTCCATGCGGGTCACGAAGGTGGTGCCCTGGACCCAGGTCCTGAACTCCATGTTCTTCTCGATGCCGGTGTGGAGGTAGCCGATGCCGCAGCGGGCCTCCTTCACCGTCTCGCCGTCGATCTCCAGGATGAGCCGGAGCACGCCGTGGGTGGACGGGTGCTGGGGGCCCATGTTGACGATGATCCGCTCGTCGTCGGCGCGGGCGACGGCGTCGACGACCTCGCCCCAGTCGCCGCCGGTGACGGTGAAGACCCGCCCCTCGGTGGTCTCGCGGGATCCCGCTTCTTCGTAGTGAGTGGTCATCAGCTGTACGACCTCCGCTGGTCGGGCGCCGGGATCTGGGCGCCCTTGTACTCGACGGGGATGCCGCCGAGCGGGTAGTCCTTGCGCTGCGGGTGGCCCAGCCAGTCGTCCGGCATCATGATCCGGGTGAGGGCGGGGTGGCCGTCGAAGACCAGGCCGAAGAAGTCGTAGGTCTCGCGCTCGTGCCAGTCGTTGGTCGGGTAGACGCTGACGACGGACGGGATGTGCGGGTCGGTGTCCGGGGCGGTGACCTCCAGCCGGATCAGCCGGGTGTGGGTGATCGACCGCAGGTGGTAGACGGCGTGCAGCTCGCGGCCCTCGTCGGCCGGGTAGTGGACGCCGCTCACGCCGAGGCAGAGCTCGAAGCGCAGCGCCGGGTCGTCGCGCAGGGTGCGGACGGTCTGCAGCAGGTGCTCGCGGGCGACGTGGAAGGTGAGCTCGCCGCGGTCGACGACGGTCTTCTCGATCACGTCGGCGACGTCGAGGCCCTGCTCCTCGAGGGCGCCCTCGAGTTCGTCGGCGACCTCGTCGAACCAGCCGCCGTAGGGGCGGGTGCTCGCCGGCGGCAGGGCGACGGGGCGGGTGAGGCCGCCGAAGCCGGAGGTGTCGCCGGTGTCCTGGGCGCCGAACATGCCCTGGCGCTTGCCGATCACCTCGACGGGGATCTCCTTGCGGGTGGCGGGGACGCCGTTCTGCTCGCTCATCGCAGCAGCCCCCGCATCTCGCTGACCGGGGTGGCGTGCAGGGCGACCTGCTCGGCCTGCTCCTCGGCGCGGCGGCGGTTCACGCCGAGCTTCTCGTGCTGGATCTTCTCGTGCAGCTTGATGATCGCGTCCATCAGCATCTCCGGGCGGGGCGGACAGCCCGGCAGGTAGATGTCGACGGGAACGATGTGGTCCACGCCCTGGACGATCGCGTAGTTGTTGAACATGCCGCCGGAGGAGGCGCACACGCCCATCGAGATGACCCACTTCGGGTTGGCCATCTGGTCGTAGACCTGGCGCAGGACCGGGGCCATCTTCTGGCTGACCCGGCCGGCCACGATCATCAGGTCGGCCTGCCGCGGGGAGCCGCGGAACACCTCCATGCCGAACCGGGCCAGGTCGTAGCGGCCGGCGCCGGTCGTCATCATCTCGATCGCGCAGCAGGCCAGGCCGAAGGTGGCGGGGAAGAGCGACGCCTTCCGCACCCACCCAGCGGCGGCCTCCACGCTGGTGAGCAGAAAGCCGCTCGGCAGCTTCTCCTCGATACCCATCAGATCCCTCTCAATGCCCTCAAGTCCGGTGGCTTGTCCGCCCGTTCACAAAGTCAGCGGTCAGTCCCACTCCAGACCGCCGCGGCGCCAGACATAGGCGTACGCAACAAAGACGGTGGCGATGAACAGGAGCATCTCGACCAGCCCGAAGATCCCCAGGGCGTCGAAGCTGACCGCCCACGGGTAGAGGAAGACGATCTCGATGTCGAAGACGATGAAGAGCATCGCCGTCAGGTAGTACTTGATCGGGAACCGCCCGCCGCCCACCGGCTGCGGGGTCGGCTCGATGCCGCACTCGTACGCCTCCAACTTGGCCCGGTTGTAGCGCTTCGGGCCGGTGAGCGAGGCCATCACGACGGAGCCGACCGCGAACGCCGCCGCGATGGCACCGAGTACGAGGATCGGCGCGTAGGCATTCATAGCCCCCGCTCCCTCCGTCCAGTCGTCCTTGACTGCAGATAGGAACCGCCGGGTCACGCTGGGGTGATCCGGTGATCCGGACCGTGAGATCAACCCCATGTGAGGCAGTTCACAAAGCCCGGATCGAGCGCATCCTATGCCCGTCGGCTTGTGATCTGCGACACGCGGTTCTGAACGATCTTTGTGATCTGCGCCACCTGACAAACGATCACCAAGGTGATCAAGTCGCGCGTTAACCACCCAACGAAGGCAAATGGTCACAAACAGTCGCATTCACTTCTGAAGCGACTGGTCAGAGCCTTGCGCCTATATCAATCATGCTGCTGCCACCGCAAATTTCGGAGCACTCCATCAGGCGTGATATAGGTCCTCACCCGCCCGGGTGCGACGCCGTTGCAGCCGATTGACCTTTCCTTCACAAGCTCACGAACACGGGGGCTGCGGCTGCTGCCGAAGCGGCCCGCGGCGGGCGCCACCGCCTTCGGCCCCGCTCCCGTACGGTGGAGCCCCGCCCGTCCGACGCCGCACAGGAGCCGCCACCGTGGAGACCCGCAGCTGGGAGAGCATCGACCGCCTGGTGGGCTGGCTGGACGGCGCGAGCAGCCTGCCCGCCGGGGAGGAGCGGCTGCTGCGCGTCCTCAAGCTGTCCGAGGAGGTCGGCGAGGTCGGACAGGCGGTGATAGGGGCGCTCGGGCAGAACCCGCGCAAGGGCGTCACCCACAGCTGGGAGGACGTCCAGGCCGAACTGTGCGACGTGGTGGTCAGCGCCCTGGTCGCCCTGCGCACCCTCACCCCGGACGCCCGGGCCGTCTTCGAGGACCGCCTCGCCCGCATCGAGGCCCGCTCCCTGGCCGCCCACCGGGAACGCTGACGGGTTGCCCGGTGCCTTCGGCTACCGGGTGCCGCTGAGGCGGAAGGACGTGCGGCCGAAGCCGACCTGGTCGCCCGGGCGGACCCGTACCGGGCCGGTCACCCGGCGGCCGTTGACGAACGTGCCGTTGGCCGAGCCGAGGTCGTACAGCACCCAGCCGCCGTCCTGGTAGCGCAGCTCCGCATGGGTGCGGGAGACGGTGGAGTCCGACAGCCGCAGGCCGCTGCCGTGGTTGCGGCCGATCCGCAGCGGCTCGGGGCCGGGCTGCGGCAGACCGAGTTCGGGCAGCTGCTGGTTGCGCCAGGTGCGCCGCAGCCGGACGTGGAAGGCGGAGACCCCACCGACGGCGCGCAGTACGAAGCGGCCGACCGGTCCGCCGCCCGGCAGGCCGGCGAGCGCCTCGTCGATCTCGGCGCGGGTACGGGCGACGAGGACGAGCTCCATCCGCCGCATGAAGGTGTCGTGGGACAGCCGTCCGTTGCCGACCCCGTCGCGCAGCACTCCGAGCGCCCGCTCGCGGTCGGCCTCGGACGGCCGGGCCACCTCTGCCCCGAACTCTGCTGACGCCATGGAAGGGATTGTCCGGCCAGCCGAACTTCCCTGTCCAGCGGCGCCGTGCGGACGGGCCGTCAGGCCCTCGGCGCGACCTTGGCGAGGCCGTTGATGATGCGGTCCATCGCGTCGCCGCCCTGCGGGTCGGTGAGGTTGGCGAGCAGCTTGAGCAGGAACTTCATCAGGATCGGGTGGGTGAGGCCGCGTTCGGCCGCGGTCTGCATGATCTTCGGGTTGCCGAGCAGCTTCACGAAGACGCGGCCCATCGAGTAGTAGCCGCCGTAGACGTCCTTGAGGATCTGCGGGTAGCGCTGCAGGGCGCGCTCCCGGCCGGCGTCGGTGACCCGGGCCAGCGCCTGGACGATGACTCCGGCTGCGATCTGGCCGGACTCCATGGCGTAGGCGATGCCCTCGCCGTTGAACGGGTTGACCATGCCGGCGGCGTCGCCGACCAGCAGCAGGCCCCGGGTGTAGTGCGGCTGCCGGTTGAAGGCCATCGGCAGGGCCGCACCGCGGATCGGGTCGGTCATGTTCTCCGGGGTGTAGCCCCACTCCTCGGGCATGCTGGCGCACCAGCTCTTCAGCACCTCGCGCCAGTTGAGGTCGCCGAAGGCGGGCGAGGAGTCGAGGATGCCGAGGCCGACGTTGCTGGTGCCGTCGCCCATGCCGAAGATCCAGCCGTAGCCGGGCAGCAGCTTGCGCTGGCCGTGCCGGGTGTCCCAGAGCTCCAGCCAGGACTCCAGGTAGTCGTCGTCGTGCCGCGGCGAGGTGAAGTACGTGCGGTAGGCGACGCCCATCGGGCGGTCCTCCCTGCGGTGCAGGCCCATCGCGACCGACAGCCGGGTGGAGTTGCCGTCGGCGGCGACGACCAGCGGGGCGCGGAAGACGACCGGCCGCTTCTCGTCGCCGAGCTTCGCGGTGACACCGGTGATCCGGCCGCTGCGCTCGTCCAGCACGGGCCCGGTGACGTTGCAGTTCTCGTACAGCCGGGCGCCGGCCTTGGAGGCCTGACGGGCCAGCAGCTCGTCGAAGTCGGCCCGCTTGCGGACGAGGCCGTAGTCCGGGAAGGCGGACAGCTCGGGCCAGTCGAGCTCCAGCCGGACGCCGCCGCCGATGATCCGCAGGCCCTTGTTGTGCAGCCAGCCGTTCTCGGTGGAGACGTCGATGCCCATGTCGACCAGCTGCTTGGTGGCGCGCGGGGTCAGGCCGTCGCCGCAGACCTTCTCCCGGGGGAACTCGGTCTTCTCCAGCAGCAGGACGTCCAGGCCGGCCTGCGCCAGGTAGTACGCGGTGGTGGAACCCGCGGGGCCGGCACCGACCACGATGACGTCAGCGGTGCTCTCGACGGGGCCGCTCAGGTCGATGGCGGTCTCGGACACAGGGGCACACTCCTGCACTGGAACGGCGGACGGCTGGGCCGGGCTGGCCCCGACTGAGTCTAGCCAGGGCTTATGCGCGGAAACCGCGGTGCAGCGCCACGATTCCGCCGGTGAGGTTGCGCCAGGCGACCTTCGCCCAGCCGGCCTGCTGCAGCTTGGCGGCGAGTTCGGGCTGGTCCGGCCAGGAGCGGATCGACTCGGCGAGGTAGACGTACGCGTCGGGGTTGCTGCTCACCGCGGTGGCGACCGGCGGCAGGGCGCGCATCAGGTACTCGGTGTAGACCGTGCGGAACGGCGTCCAGGTCGGGGTGGAGAACTCGCAGATGACGATCTTTCCGCCGGGCTTGGTGACACGGTGCATCTCGCGCAGCGCGGCGTCGGTGTCCTGCACGTTGCGCAGGGCGAAGGAGATCGTGACGGCGTCGAACGTGGCGTCGGCGAAGGGCAGCTTCGTCGCGTCGCCGGCGGTCATCGCCAGCTCGGGGTGGCGCTGCTTGCCCTCGGCGAGCATGCCGGTGGAGAAGTCGCAGGGCACGACCTTGGCGCCGGCCTCGGCGAAGGGCAGCGAGGAGGTGCCGGTGCCCGCGCCCAGGTCGAGGACGAGCTGGCCCGGCTCGGCCGCGACCGCGTCGGCGACCGCCCGCCGCCAGGCGCGCGCCTGGCCGAGGGAGAGCACGTCGTTGGTGCGGTCGTACTTGGCCGCGACGTCGTCGAACATGGCGGCGACTTCGTGGGGCTGTTTGTCCAGGGAGGCTCGGGTCACGCCCCCATTGTTCACCCTGGGTCGGACGC
Source organism: Kitasatospora sp. NPDC051914 (assembly GCF_040680995.1). NCBI lineage: Bacteria > Bacillati > Actinomycetota > Actinomycetes > Kitasatosporales > Streptomycetaceae > Kitasatospora > Kitasatospora sp. NPDC051914. Next base: position 139,709 of record NZ_JBFAXX010000005.1, on the reverse strand, counting down.
TGCGGGACACGGGTGCACCTCGGGGTGGCGCGGCCCGCCCGCAGCCGGATGCTTCGCGGCGGAACCGCCGGACGCATCACGGGCACCCGGGAGTCCCGTCAGGGCGCGTGGGGCCCTGAGCGGCTGACCGGGTGCCCTGTCTAGGACTGCCTGCGGCGGCCGCCCCTGCGGCGGCGGCGGGAGCGCTTGCCGTGGGTGAGGGCGGGCATGCCCTCGGCGGCCAGCACCATGGTGGTCCGCACCCCGCCGCGCCCGGTGCGGGCTGGCCGGGTGCGGCGGTCGCGCAGGATGCGGGCCAGGCACAGGACGAGGAAGAGCAGGGCGATCGGGACGCTGGTGCGGGCGAGGGTGATGCCGACCGGCTGCGGGTAGCGGTTGCCGCAGACCCGGACGGCGCCCGGGTCGTCGGCGGCGTGCTCCAGACAGACGGTGTCGCCGAGCCTGGCGCCCTCGGGCAGCCACAGGTCCGCGGCGGTGAGGCGGCGGCCCTCGGCGGTGTAGCCGACCTCGCTGTAGGAGCCGCTGCCGCCGGGGAGCTGGGTGACGGTGCCCTGGACGCGGACGGGGTTGGCGGTGATCCGGTCCGCCTGGTCGGCCTGGCGCCAGCCGAGCAGGCACATGCCGAGGGCGAGCACGGCGCTCAGCACCGCCCCGAGGTACCAGCCGCGGCCGAGCCGGGGGGCTGGCTGGCGGGGGGCGGTGGCGGGTCGCATCGGTCCTTGTCCTGGCGGCCGGGGCCCGGTCGGGGCCCGGTGGTGAGGGACGCACCCCGGGGGCGTCCCGAGCAGCCGTCCCTGAGTGGCTGTCCGGGATCGTAGCCGCTGGCGGTGCCTCAGGTCACGGCAGGATGTGTGCGGTTTGTACGACCTTCTGCGGTGTCAGCCGGGGAAGGATGTGTCCGGCAGCCGGCGAGGGGCCGTCAGCGGCCGCGGTAGAGCAGCCGTCCGCCGAGCACGGTGGCCAGGCAGCAGCCCGCGCCGGCCTGCTCCAGGGCGGCCGGCGAGGCGGCGTCGAAGACCGCGAAGTCGGCCGGGCCGCCGGCCCGCAGCGGGCGGTGCACGGCTCGGGCGAGGCTGCGCCCGGCCAGCGGGTCGAGGCCGCCCTCGGCGCCGTCGCCGGGCACGGCGGTGAGCCCGGAGCGGGCCACCGCCGTGCGCACGGCCGGGTGTTCGAACGGGCCGGCGACGGCGGTCGTGCCGTGGCCGAGCATCCGCTGCAGGCCGCGCCGGGCGGAGCCGCCGAGTGCGCCCTCGGGCACCTCGACGGCCAGCGGCCGGTCGCCGAGCTCCTCGCGCGGGTCGGGGTGGTAGAGCCGCTCCAGCAGCCACGCCCCGTACGGGTTGAGCAGGCCGGGCACCAGCAGCCCCGGCCATTCCCGCAGGCGGGCGGAGGTGCCGGGCCGCTCGGCGTACGGGCCGAGCCAGGCGACCCCGGCACCGTCGACGAGCACCGCGCCGTCGGGTACGGCCTGCGCCGCCGGGTCGGCCGGGTCGGCGAGGAGCAGCGCGGCGCGGTGCAGCGTCAGCATCGGTGCGCGGTCAGTTCGCCGAGAGGATCTTCAGCTCCGGGTGGGCGGTGCCGCCCTCGATGGCGGTGGAGGCGATGTGCGAGGCGATCCGCGGGTCGACCGGGTCGTTCGCCGGGTCGTCGAGGACGCGCAGGTGCTCGTAGGTGGTGGAGCGCTGTGCAGGGGTGCGGCCGGCGGCCCGGATCAGGTGGATCAGCTCGGTGAGGTTGGAGCGGTGCTTGGCGCCGGCCGCGGAGACGACGTTCTCCTCCAGCATCACGGAGCCCAGGTCGTCGGCGCCGTAGTGCAGCGACAGCTGGCCGGCCTCCTTGCCGGTGGTCAGCCAGGAGCCCTGGATGTGGGCGACGTTGTCGAGGAACAGGCGGGCGACGGCGATCATCCGCAGGTACTCGAAGACGGTGGCCTGGGTCCGGCCCTTCAGGTGGTTGTTCTGCGGCTGGTAGGTGTACGGGATGAAGGCCCGGAAGCCGCCGGTGCGGTCCTGCACGTCGCGGATCATCCGCAGGTGCTCGATGCGCTCGGCGTTGGTCTCGCCGGTACCCATCAGCATGGTGGAGGTGGACTCGACGCCGAGGCCGTGCGCGACCTCCATGATCTCCAGCCAGCGCTCGCCGGACTCCTTGAGCGGGGCGATCGCCTTGCGGGGACGCTCGGGCAGCAGTTCGGCGCCGGCGCCGGCGAAGGAGTCCAGGCCCGCCCGGTGGATGCGGGTGACGGCCTCCTCGACGGTGACCCCGGAGATCCGGGCCATGTGCTCGACCTCGGAGGCGCCCAGCGAGTGGATCACCAGCTGCGGGAACTCCGCCTTGATCGCGGAGAACGCGCGCTCGTAGTACTCCACGCCGTAGTCCGGGTGGTGGCCGCCCTGGAACATGATCTGGGTGCCGCCCAGCTCGACCGTCTCGGCGCAGCGGCGGAGGATCTCGTCGAGGTCGCGGGACCAGCCCTTGTCGCTCTTGGGCGGCACGTAGAACGCGCAGAACTTGCACGCCGTCACACAGACGTTGGTGTAGTTGATGTTCCGCTCGATGATGTACGTGGCGATGTGCTCGACGCCCGCGTAGCGGCGGCGGCGCACCGCGTCGGCGGCCGAGCCGAGGGCGTGCAGCGGCGCGGAGCGGTACAGCTCCAGCGCCTCCTCGGGGGTGATCCGGCCGCCGGCGGCCGCACGGTCGAGGACGGCCTGCAGGTCGGCGGCGGGGGAGTCGAGGGTCTGCTCGGACACCTGGCGGGCCTACTTTCTTTCCAACGGCGGGGCCGGTGGGCGGCGGGGCGCCCCCGGACGGGCGGAGCACCCGGACGGCAGGACCGAACCAGCCTACGCCAGGGCTTTTCGCCGCCCCGTCACCCCTGCTTGGCGAGGTCCCCGGAGGGGTCCATGCCGAGTGCTGCGCCGCTCACCTCCATGTGCAGCAGCCGGTTCCCGGCCGGGTTGTAGGTCTGCTTCTCGGGCTGGCCGGTGCACTTGGGGTCGGTGCCGACCGGGCGCTCCTGGAGTTCGATCCGGTCGGCGGAGGCGGTGAGCAGGGTGAGCTCCCCGCGGCAGACGGTGTCGCTGAAGGCCGAGGCGTTGCTGGTGCGCCCGACGACCTGGCCGACCCGGCCCGCGGTGAACTCCACCCGGAAGGTGCTGGGCAGGCCGCCGACCCGGGTGGTGATGGTGCCCTGCCAGCTGCCGAGGTAGCCGGCAGGGAGGGTGTCGGTCGATCCGGCGCTGCTCGGTGCCGTACCGGTCGGCCCGCCGCTGCCCGGCCCGCTGCCGCCCGAGGAGCCGGGGGCCGAGGCCCAGCCGGACGGGAGGGTGGTTCTGGCGTCCTGGCTGCTCCCCCGGTCGCCGGACTGGTGCAGCACCTGCCACAGTCCGCCGCCTGCGGCGAGGACGGCCAGCACGGCGAGCGGCACCGCCCAGCGGGCGCGGGACCGGGTGCGGCGCGGGGCGGGGCGGTCGAGCTCGGTCGGGGTGCGGTCGTGCGGCATCGGCGGGGCGGCCGCGGGTGCGGGCGTGCCGGCCGGGGTGCCGGCGGGTGCGGGTGGTGGCGGGGCGGTCGGGCGCAGCGGGGCGGCGGCCTCGGCGTCCGGGCCGTGGGCCTCCAGGTCGAGGAGTTCGACGGCGGTGCGGGCCACGGCGGCGGAGACGGCGGGCGGCAGCCAGTCGCCGCCGGCGGGGACGGCCCCGGGGGCGAGCAGGGCCCGCAGCTCGGCCGGGGTGGGCCGGTCGGCGGCGTGCTTGGCGAGGCAGGCCCGGACGGCGTCGTGCAGCGGGCCGGTGATCCCGTCGAGGGCGGGCTCCTCGTGGAGCACCCGGTAGAGCAGGACGGCGGCGCTGACGCCCTCGCCGAAGGGGGCGGTGCCGGTGGCGGCGAAGGCGAGGACGGCGCCGAGCGAGAAGACGTCCCCGGCGGGCCCGGCCGGTTCGCCGGACGCCTGCTCGGGCGAGAGGTAGCCGGGCGAGCCGACGACGTAGCCGGAGCGGGTGAGAGCGGTGGCGGCGTCCAGGGCGCGGGCGATGCCGAAGTCGATCAGGCGCGGCCCGTCGAGGGCGAGCAGCACGTTGGAGGGCTTGACGTCCCGGTGCACGAGGCCGAGGCCGTGCACCTGCTCCAGGGCTTCGGCGAGCGCCGAGCCGAGGGTGCGGACGGCGGGGACGGGCAGCGGGCCGTGCCGCCGGACGGCGGCGTCGAGCGAGGGCCCGGCGACGTAGCCGCTGGCCACCCAGGGCTGGTCGCCCTCGGTGTCGGCGTCCAGCACGGGGGCCGTCCAGCGGCCGCCGACCAGGCGCGCGGCGGCGACCTCCTGGCGGAACCGGGCCCGGAACTCGGGGTCGTCGGCGAGTTCGCCGCGCACCACCTTGACCGCGACCGTCCGGCCGCCGGCGGTGCGGCCGAGGTAGACGCGGCCCATGCCGCCGGCGCCGAGCCGGCGCAGCAGCCGGTAGGCGCCGACCCGTGCCGGGTCCGCCCCGCTCAGTGGTTCCATCGCCCCCGCCTCCCGTACGGCCGTGCTCCCCGCCGGACAGTACCAACCGGGGGCTCCTGGGGTGGTGTTACCCGGCGGCGGGCACGGACTCCAGGAGGCTCACCGCCACGTCGGGGGCGAAGCCGCTGTCGTGCGCCACCCGGCGGGCGAACTCGGCGATCCCGGCGAGCTGGCGGTCGCCGAGCGAGTAGTCCAGGGCCTCGGTGAAGTAGCGCTCCAGCAGCGGGGCGTCGAAGGACTCCCAGCGGGCGGCCTGCTCGGCGACCTTGGCGGCCTCGGTGAGCGAGAGGTCGCGGGACTCCAGGAAGGCGCGGTGCACGGCGGCGACGGAGCCGGGCTGCTGCTCGGCGTAGGAGCGGCGGGCGGCCCAGACCGCGAAGACGAAGGGCAGGCCCGTCCACTCCTTCCACATCGCGCCGAGGTCGTGGACGGCGAGGCCCTGGAGGGGGGCCTGCTCCAGGGAGGCGCGCAGGGCGGGGTCGCCGATCAGGACGGCGGCGTCGGCGCGGGCCAGCATGGCGTCCAGGTCGGGCGCGCAGGAGAAGTACTCGGGCCGGACCCCCTCGCGCTCCTCCAGCAGCAGCCGGGCGAGCCGGACGGAGGTGCGGCTGGTGGAGCCGAGGGCGACCGGGCGGCCGTCCAGGTCGGCGAGCGGCACCTTGCTGACGATCACGCAGGACATCACCGGGCCGTCGCTGCCGACGGCGATGTCGGGGAGGACGACGAGCTCGTCGGCGTGCCGGAGGTACTCGACGCAGGTGATCGGGCCGATGTCGAGGCGGCCGCCGACGAGGTGGTCGCTGAGCTTCTCCGGGGTGTCCCGGGTGAGGTCGAGGTCGAGGAGGCTGCCGGTCCGTGCGAGGCCCCAGTAGAGGGGCAAACAGTTGAGGAACTGAATATGTCCGACCCGGGGCCTTACCGCCACGGAGCTGCTCTCGTCCCGACCGGTCACCGCGTGCTCCCTCTGATGTTCGTACTCTCCCCGCAGCGTATGCCTGCCGTCTTCAGGTCCTGACACCAGGCGGGCGACACACCGGCGCGCGCCTTTCGGTCACCCCTGGTCGGGGCCGCGCCCGCGTGCTAACGTCTCTTCCAGTTGCAGTTTGATTCCCCTTGCAGTACTTGAAGCCTGCGGAGCATGTAACCGCGGGCTTTTCGTAGTTTTTCAGCAGTTTCAGCGCAATTGAGCATTGATTGAGCACTGTGCGAAAAACTCCGGAGCTTCCCGGAGGCAGGGCGATCAGCGCAGCGGACCGGAGGTCACACGGTGTGGCCTCCAATACGTCCCTCGCAAGGAGAACGGCATGGCTCAGGGAACCGTCAAGTGGTTCAACGCTGAGAAGGGCTTCGGCTTCATCGCCCAGGAGGGCGGCGGCCCCGACGTCTTCGTCCACTACTCCGCCATCAACTCGAGCGGCTTCCGTTCGCTGGAGGAGAACCAGGCGGTCACCTTCGACGTCACCCAGGGCCCGAAGGGCCCGCAGGCGGAGAACGTCACCGCTGTCTGACGATCCTCTGATGATGATCTGATCGCTCAGGACCTCCGGGTCCGCCGGCGGCCACCGGCCGCCTCACGAGCACGAAGAGCAGTACCAAGGGGGCCCGCCACGACTGTGGTGGGCCCCCTGCCTCTTTCCCGCGCGATTCCCGCACGCCCCTCGCCGGCTCCGCACGCCCCTGCCCGCCTCCGCGCACCCGCCCCGGCATGATCGACGGTATGCCCCGCCCGTCCAGGCTCCGCGCCGCAGCCCGCCGCGCCGACCGGGCCCTGCACCGGATCGGCATCGACGGCTACATCCTGCTGCTGCTCGCCACCGTCGGCCTGGCCACCGCGCTGCCCGCCCGCGGGCACTCCGCCGACGCGGTCGCCGACGGCGTACGGGTCGCCGTCGGCCTGCTCTTCTTCCTCTACGGCGCCCGGCTCTCCCCCCGGGAGGCGCTGGCCGGCGCCCGGAACCGGCGGCTGCACCTGCTGATCCTGGGGTGCACCTTCGTCCTCTTCCCGCTGCTCGGCGAGGCCGCCCGGCTGCTGCCCGAGCAGGTGCTGCCCGCCCGGCTGTACATCGGCGTGCTCTTCCTCACCCTGCTGCCGTCCACCGTGCAGTCCTCGATCGCCTTCACCTCGATGGCGGGCGGCAACGTCGCCGCGGCGGTCTGCGCCGCCACCTTCTCCAGCCTGGCCGGCATCGTGCTGACCCCGCTGCTCGCGGCCTGGCTGCTGCCCGGCGGGTCCGGGGTGACGGTCGACGCGGGCCGGGTGGCGGACGTCGTCCTGCAGCTGCTGGTGCCCTTCCTGCTCGGCCAGCTGCTGCACCGGTGGATCGGCCCCCGGCTCGGCCGGCACCGCGCGGTCACGATGGCCGTGGACCGCGGATCGATCCTGCTGATCGTCTACGCGGCGTTCGGCGCAGGGGTCCGCGACGGGATCTGGCACCGGGTGACCGCCGGTCAGCTGCTGTGGCTGGCCGCGCTGTGCCTCGTCCTGCTCGGCGTGGTGCTGGCGGTCAGCGGCGCGGCCGCACGGCGCCTCGGCCTCGACCGGGCGGACCGGATCACCGCCCGGTTCTGCGGATCGAAGAAGTCGCTGGCCAACGGGCTGCCACTGGCGACCGTCCTCTTCCCGCCGGCGGCGGTGGGCATCGCCGTCCTGCCCCTGATGATCTTCCATCAGCTCCAGCTGATGGTGTGCACGGTGCTCGCCCGGCGCTGGGGCCGCCGCACCGCGGACGCATCACGGGGGAACGCCCCGTCCGAGGAGTGACGTACGCTCGTCGGCGGACGGCCTTCGCTCGATCGGGTGATCCTCAGGACGCGGGGCGGGCACGTTGTCGATTCGTGACCGGACGATTCGCACCCGAGGCGAAACTGCCGGGCCCTCCCGTGCGTCTAACGGGGGGAATACGGCGAAGGGGTATGGCAGTGAAGCGGGCGGCAGGCAGGGTTGTGGCGGCTGCGGTGCTCGGTGGCGCGCTGGTGCTGACCACCGCGTGCAGCAGCAGCGGGGGCGGGAGCTCGTCTACGGGCTCCGGCAAGCAGGAGGAGCAGAAGAAGTCCCAGGCGGTCGTGAGCATCGAACCCGCCAACGGCGCCACCAAGGTGAAGCCGTCCGGTGCGCTGAAGGTCGCGGTGGCCAACGGCAAGCTCACCGCGGTCAAGGTGACCGGCAAGGACGGCAAGGAGGTGCCCGGCACCCTCACCGCCGACGGCCTCGGCTGGACGCCCTCGCAGAACCTCGCGGTCTCCACCGAGTACAAGGTCAGCGCCCAGGCCGCCGATGCCTCCGGCGTGGCGACCACCGCGGAGAGCACCTTCACCACCCTGACGCCCACCAAGGGCGCGAGCCCGTACGACAACATCGCCGACGGGCAGACCTACGGCGTCGGCATGATCGTCTCGCTGAGCTTCAAGAAGGCGGTCGAGAACAAGGCCGCGGTCGAGAAGGCCGTCACCTTCGAGGCCTCCGACGGCACCGTGGTCAAGCCGCACTGGTTCGGCAACAACCGCGTGGACTTCCGCCCGGAGAAGTTCTGGAAGCCGCAGACCAAGGTCACCGTGCACTACAAGCTGAAGAGCGTCGAGGTGGCCAAGGACGTCTACGGCGAGGTCGACAGCGACCAGACCTTCACCATCGGCCGCTCCCGGGTCGCCGTCGCCGACGCCTCCTCGAAGCAGATGGTGGTCAAGGAGGACGGCAAGCCCGACGCCACCATCCCGATCAGCGCCGGCGCCACCTCGCCCGCCTCGCAGAACACCTTCAACGGCACCATGGTGGTCATGGCGAAGGAGGGGACCACCGTCATGGACTCCTCCACCGTGGTCAACCACGAGGGCCCGGCCTACAAGGTCGAGATGCCGCACGCCCTGCGCCTCACCCCGACCGGCACCTACGTGCACGGCAAGTACGCCCCGGGCGTCTTCGGCCGCACCAACACCAGCCACGGCTGCATCGGCCTGGAGGACACCTCCGGCAAGGACGGCTCGGACGGCTCCTCGGCCGGCCTCTTCTACGCGGCCGCCATCGTCGGCGACCCGGTCACCGTGCAGAACTCGGTCGGCCAGCAGGTCCGCCCGGACAACGGCATGAGCGGCTGGAACATCTCGTGGGACAAGTGGTGACGCATTGACCCGAACGCCGTCGGGGCGTCCGTCCGGAGGGGGGATCCGGACGGGCGCCCCGACTGCTCGTCAGGGGTGGTTCCCGCTCGGCGTCACCAGGCGGACGGCGCCGGCGGGGCCACCACCGGCGGGCGGTCGTCGCAGGTGATGGTGTTGGGCAGCTCCCACGGGGCCAGCCAGGCACCGGTGGTGCCGCCGCCGTCGTTGCCGCCGAGGTCCGTGAGCGAGAACTCCGAGCCGGCCGGCGTGAAGCGGAAGGTGCCGCAGTTGTTGACGCCGACCGCGCCGACGTTGCGGGCGTCCACGTTCTCGAAGTCGGCCGAGCCGGCCGCGCGGGCGCTGAACACCGAGGTGCCGGTGCCGTCGACCCTGATGTCCTTGAAGTGCAGGCCGGTCACCTCGTACAGGTCCTTCACCGGCCAGTCGGCCACCACCATCGCCGCGTTGTAGGTGTTGTCGAGGAAGTCGTCCCCGGTCACCCGGACGTCCGCGGCGATGTCCTTCTCCAGCGCGAAGAACCAGATGGCGCCGAGGCCGATGTTCCAGTTCAGCTCGTAGGTGCCGGAGCGCACCGTGGTGTTGTCGGTGATCCACAGGTGCCCGGCGAACGGCTCGGCGCCGAAGCGGGAGCCGACGTGGATCGCGCTGCCCTCCCGGACGGGGTCGGCGATCAGGTTGCCGGAGACGGTGTTGTCGCTGCCGCCGTAGATCGCGATGCCGTTGGCCAGCACCGGCGACTGCACGGTGTTGTGGTCGAAGGTGTTGCGGGCGTCCGCGGTCCTCTCCGACCACATGGCGAGGCCGTCGTCGCCGGTGTTGCGGACCAGGTTGTGCGAGACCACCGAGTCGGTGACGCCGGTGTGGAAGTTCAGGCCGTCGGCGATCTGATCGGCGATCACATTGCGGGTGACCCCGAGGTTCTTCATCGGGCCGTCGAACCAGAGGCCCACCTTGGTGTGGTGGATGTACAGGCCCTCGATCGTGGAGTCGCTCATCGCGCCGCCGACGCCGTTCACCTGGTCGGTGTCGATCCGCTCGCGGACGTCGCCCTCGATCGCGAAGCCGGACAGGTGGACGTTGCGGCTGCCGCCCGCGGCGGCGTCCTTGCCGTAGAAGCCCACGCCGGTGTGCACCGAACCTCCCCCAGCCTCCGGCCGGGGGGACCCCCATGCGGCAGGAGTGGCCAGGCCGACCTGGCGCCCCTTGACGATCGTGTACCAGCTGCCGGCGCCCTCGATCGTCACGTCGTCGACCACGATGTGGCGGTTCGCCTGGAAGGTGCCCGGCGGGAGGTACACCGGCAGGTGGACCCGGCGGGCGAAGGCGATCGCCCGGTCGATCGCGTCCGCGGAGTCGCGGCGGCCGGTCGGGTCGGCTCCGAAGGCGAGCACGTTCACGGCGGCGGGGTTCACGTGCGGGGCGGCCACGAGCTGCGAGTCGAGCAGGTCGATCACCGTCCACGCGGCCCTGCTGCCCGCCGGGACGGTCAGCCGGACGGTGTCGCCCGCCTTGTGGGTGCGGCCGAGCAGCAGGCGCTGCTCGTCGTAGAAGTGCGTGGGCCGGAACGGCTTGGAGATCTCCGGGGCGGGGGTGGTGGCGCTCGGCACGCAGGAGCACTCGGTGATCCACCAGTCGGGGTGGAGCAGCCCGGCCTTCGGGTCGTTGCTGAACGGGTACTGGTTGTACAGCCAGGAGTACTGCGAAGTCAGCGTCATGGTGCTGCGGTTGCGGCCGTTCACCGTGACGTCCAGCGGCGCGGTGATGCCGCCGCCGTCGGGCGCGTCCGGGATGCTGTAGCGCACGGTGATCGCATTGGCCGCGGCGGGCAGCGTGAACTCCACGTACTGGCCGGGCAGCAGCTTCACCGCGGAGCGGCCGGACGCCTCCGAGGGCAGGGTGTACGCGGTGCGGTCCGGGCCGATCACCGTGCCGGTGCTCCGGGCGTTCTCCGCCTCCTGCTCGGCCGTGCCGAGGTCGGCGCCGCGGCCCGCGACGAGAGCCGGCGCGAGGCCGGCCCGCGTCACCACCGCCGCCGCGCCGCCGGCCCTGCCGTTGTCGGCGGCGGCCGGGCCCGCGTAGCCGACGGTGGCCGCGGTCACCGCCGCGAGCACCGCCGCCGCCCGCCGCGGCGGCGTGCCGACCCGGCGCGCTGCGGCTCCTGTGATGCTCCGTGACATCGTTTGCTCGATTCTCTCGGGGAGGTGGCACCAGGTGGCTCGCCGCGGAGCGTAGGGCTCCGGCATCCCACCCCACAAGAGTCGTGCAAGATATTTTCGCCGATCTGTTGATTTGATGCAGGGCCAAGTATCAATTCTTGCGATCCCGACAACGCATCAGGGCCCCTCCCCCGGGGTGGGGAGGGGCCCTGATCGAACGGGGCGTCAGGCCGCAGCGGCCTCGGGAGCCGAGGTCTGCGCGGGCACCGGAGCAGCGGCGGGCTCGGCGAGCAGATCACCCGTCGGCCGGTTGTACGCGACCAGGTCGAGCGTCTTCTCCCGCGCCGAGACCAGGACCGGCACGACCGCCTGTCCCGCCACATTGGTGGCGGTGCGGATCATGTCCAGGATCGGGTCGATCGCGAGCAGCAGGCCGACGCCCTCCAGGGGGAGGCCGACGGTGGACAGGGTGAGCGTCAGCATGACGATCGCACCGGTGAGGCCGGCGGTGGCGGCCGAGCCGATCACCGAGACGAAGGCGATCAGCAGGTAGTCGCCGATGCCGAGGTCGATGCCGTACACCTGGGCGACGAAGATCGCGGCCAGCGAGGGGTAGATCGCGGCGCAGCCGTCCATCTTCGTCGTCGCCCCGAACGGGACGGCGAAGGACGCGTACTCACCGGGCACGCCGAGGCGCTCGGTGACGCGGCGGGTGACCGGCAGGGTGCCGACGGAGGAGCGGGAGACGAAGGCCAGCTGGATGGCGGGCCAGGCGCCGCGGAAGAAGGGCAGCGGGTTGAGGCCGGCGGCGAAGCGCAGCAGCAGCGGGTACACGCCGAACAGGACGATCGCGCAGCCGATGTAGACGTCGGCGGTCAGGGTGGCGAAGGGGGTGAGCAGGTCCCAGCCGTACTTGGCCACGGACTTGCCGATCAGGCCGAGGGTGCCGAGCGGGGCCAGCCTGATGACCCACCAGAGGGCGGTCTGGGTGAGGTCGAGGACGGACTCGCTCAGCCGGCGGACGGGTTCGGCCTTCTCGCCGATCTTCAGCACGGCGGCGCCGGTGACGACGCCGAGGAAGACGATCTGCAGGACGTTGACCTCGACGAAGGCCGTCGCGATGTTGGTCGGGACGATGCCGGTCAGGAAGTCGACCCAGCTGCCGGCCTCCTCGGGCGCCTTGAGGCCCTCGGTGGAGAGGCCGGCGCCGCGGCCGGGGTCGGTGAGCAGGCCGAGCCCGAGGCCGACGGCCACCGCGATCAACGAGGTGGCGAGGAACCAGAGCAGGGTGCGGACGGCCAGCCGGGCGGCGTTGGCGACGTTCCGCAGGTTGGCGACGCTGACGACGATGGCGGTGAAGACCAGCGGCGGCACGGCCAGCTTGAGCAGCTGGACGAAGGTCTTGCCGACGGTGTCGAGGGTGGTGGTGAGCCAGGCGACGTCGCCGGCGCGGGCGATCCAGCCGAGCAGCAGGCCGAGCACGAGGCCGGCGGCGATCTGGGCCCAGAAGGGGACGCGGCGGATTCTGGTCAGGGGACCGGGCATGGGGATGCGACTCCGGGTCGGGTGGCAGACGGGGGAGGTCGGACACGGCGGCACGCGCGGGGCCTTCCGGGCGGGGGCCGCGGAGGGACCGTCAGGAGAGGCGTGCCGCCCCGGTACAGCCGCAGGCGCGGCAGGCGCGGGGGCCGGCCACGGCTCGGGGCGTGCAGGCGCGGCGGGGGGCGAGCGGGGTGCTCGTCCCGGCCTGGAGCGCGGCGCCTGCGATGGTCATGGCCGGAACGTTAGCAGTAAACATTTGAGATGTTCAAAGTATTGGTTTGAGCTATGGCCACGAACCAGCCAGTGGCTGCAGCAGCCGCAGTCGGCGCAGATTGACCGGCCGGGCTGGTTATACGTATAACTTCAGGCATGGGCTATCTCGCGCTGCTCCGCGCCCCGCACGTCACCAGGCTCCTCCTCGGCACCCTGCTCGGCCGGCTCCCGGCCGGCATGACCGGCCTGGTGATCGCCCTCGCCCTGCGCGAGGCCGGTGCGCCCTACAGCCGGATCGGCCTGGCCACCGCCGCCTACGCCGTCGCCGCCGCGGTCGGCGGCCCGGTGCTCGGACGGATCGTCGACCGCACCGGCCAGCCCCGCGTCCTGCTCACCACCGCCCTGGTCGCCGGCCTCGGCTACGCCCTGCTCGCGCTCGCCCCCGGCTCCGCGGTCGCCGCACCGGCCGGCGCCGCCCTGGCCGGCCTCGCCATGCCACCGCTCGAACCCTGCCTGCGCGCCCTGTGGCCCTCCGTCGTCGAGGAGGAGCAGCTCGACACCGCCTACGCCTTCGACTCCGCCTCGCAGCAGATCCTCTACGTCGCCGGCCCGCTCGCCGTCGCCGGGATCGCCGCCGGCTTCGGCCCGTCCACAGCCCTGTGGACGGCCGCCGCGCTCGGCCTGCTCGGCTCCCTCGTCGTCGCCACCGCCGCACCCGCCCGGGCCTGGCGCGCACCCGCCCGCGAGGCGTCCGCCGGGCTCCTCGGTCCGCTGCGCTCCCCCGGCCTGGTCCTGCTGCTCATCGGCCTGGCCGGCGCCGGCTGGACGGTCGGCGCCCAGAGCGTGCTGTTCATCGCGTACGCGGAGCAGCACCCCGGCGCACTGCCCGGCGGGGCCGGGCTGATGCTGGCGCTCGCCGCGCTCGGCGGGCTGCTCGGCGCCCTCGGCTACGGCGCGGTCCGCTGGCGCAGCACCACCGCGACCCGCACCTGGGTGATCGCCCTGCTGATGGCCGCCTCCTACCTGCCGCTGCTGGCGCTCCCGGGCCCGTACGCCATGGCGGGGCTCGCCCTGCTGTCGGGGATCGGGCTGGCCCCGCTGCTGGCGGCCGCCTTCGTCCTGATCGCCGAGCTGGCGCCGACCGGCACGGTGACCGAGGCCTTCGCCTGGCTGATCACGCTGTTCGCGACCGGCAATGCGGCGGGGTACGCGGTGTCCGGGGCCCTGGTGGAAGGGTCGCTGTTCCGGGTGGCGGTGTGTGCGGCGGCCGGCATCGGGGTGGGCGGGCTGCTGCTGTTCGGCTGCCGCCGCTGGTTCCGTCCCGCCACCCCGGCCGACGCCCCGGCCCGAACGGTCCTGGCGGCCTGAACCGGGAGCGAAGGCGGGCCGCCCCCAGGGAATGCGATTCGTGCGCCGACAGGGGCGCGCGCCTAGGCCGGGCGGGTGGAGGAGCGGACGACCAGGGTGGTGGGGAGAGCGGGGACGGGGGTGACCGGGTCGCCGTCGAGGAGGGCGGCGAGGGCCCGGACTCCGGTGCGGCCGAGTTCCTCGCCCGGGAGGTCGACGGTGGTGAGCGGCGGGGCGAGCAGGCCGGCCACCGGGATGTTGTCGATGCCGATCACGGAGACGTCGTCGGGGATGCGCAGGCCGAGTTCGGCCGCGGCCTGGTAGAGGCCGGAGGCGACCACGTCGTCGTCGCAGATCACGGCGGCGGGCCGGTCGGGCCGGCCGAGCAGGGTGCGGGCGGCCTCGCGGGCGGCCTCGGCGCCCTCGTTGAGGCTGACGCCGACCTCGATCACCTCCAGCGCGGCGGCGGCGGCCTCGAAGCCGGCCTGCCGGGTGCGGAAGGTGTGGGCGGAGAGGGTGGACCGCAGGTGGCCGATCCTGCGGTGGCCGGCCGAGGCCAGGTGTTCGACGGCGGCGCGCATGCCGTCGGCGACGTCGAGTTCGACGGTGGGGCGGCCGGGGTTGCGGGCCGGGTCGGCGTCCAGGAAGACCGCCGGGGTGCCGGCGGGGAGGTCGCCGAGCTGGCTGTCGTCCGGGGAGCAGATCAGCAGGCCGTCGAAGCGGCCGGCGGTGGCGGCCTCGGCCAGGGTGGCGCCGTCCCAGCCGGAGGAGACCACCACGGCGAGGCCGCGCCGGTGCGCCTCCTCGTGCACGCCGGAGAGCACCCGGCCGAAGAACGGGCCGAGCAGGTTGGGGACGGCGAGCATCACCGTGCCGCTGCGGCCGAGCCGCAGCTGTCGGCCGGCGGCCTGCGGTTGGTAGCCGAGGGTTCGGGCGGCCTCGCGGACGCGCTCGCGGGTGGCTTCCGAGACGCGGTGGCCGCGGGCGCCGGAGAAGACCAGCGAGACGGTGGCCTGCGAGACGCCGGCCAGCCGGGCCACGTCGCGCCCGGTGGGGCGGCGCGGCGGCGCGGGGTCGGCCAAGGTCAGTCCTGGCGGGCGGCGGAGCGGGCGGCGTCGACGGCCGCGTCCTCCTCGGCGTTCTGCTCGGCGATCCGCCGGGCGGTGCGCTCGCGCAGGCCGCCGACCTTGCCGGCGATCTCCTCGGACATCGCGTCGCGCTGCTTGCTGAGCACCACGTAGCTGATCGGGGCGGAGACCAGCATGGCGATCAGGACGAGGAAGACGACGCCGCTGCTGCCGGCGACCGGGATGACGCCGAAGTGCCCGAGCATCAGCGAGAGCAGCAGGCAGCCGAGGAAGATACTCGCCCGCAGGGAGGTGTAGCGGAGCGTGGCGTGCGACTTGCGGCTGCTCACGGGTGGCGTCCTTCTCGGCCGGGGGTACGACGGGCGGCGCGGGTGCGGGCCGCCGCGGGGCGGCCGTCTCCTGGTGCCGGTCTCCCAGTGAAGCATGCCGGACGCCCGCGCCCGCACGGGGCCGGGCGTGCCTGCCGATCGGGTCGGCGGGGCGCCCCGGTGGGCCGGGTGCGCCTACCGGAGGTCGAGCCACATGACGACGTCGTCGCGGTCGTCGCCGGGGCCGACGCGGATCGCGCCGGGCACCCGACCGACCTCGTTCCAGCCGGAGCGGCCGTAGAACTTCTCCAGCCCGAGGCCGCCGCGGAGGGTGAGCTTGAGGCCGGCCAGGCCCCAGCCGCGGGCGATGCGCTCGGCCTCGGCGAGCAGTTCCGCGCCGTGGCCGCGGCCCTGCAGGCCGGGGTCGACCATGACCCGCTGGAGCAGCCGCCAGTGCTCCATGAGCTCGAAGCGCTGCGAGACGAAGACGAGGAGGGCGGCCAGTCGGCCGGTGTCCGGGTCGCGGCCGATCAGCAGGCGGTCCGGGCCGCCGGGGCCGAGGCCGGCGAACTGTTCCTCGGCGGTGGGCCGGACCTGCTCCGCGGTGACCGGGGGGACGAAGCCGACCGCGCCGCCCGCATTGCTGACGTCCGTCCAGAGCGCGATGATCTCGGCGCGCAGTTCCGGGGTGGGTTCGGGGTCCAGCGTGAAGGACAGTGTCATAGCCGATGAGGCTATCCGGTCCTTACGGCAGCTGCCCGTTCCGCGCCACGGACCGGACACCGGCGGCTCCGGCGGCCTCCCGTCGCCGCCGGACCGACCCGCCCCGGTGCTCAGGCGGCCGCCGGCACGGCCGCGCGCTTCGGCGTGCCGCCGCGCAGGGCGAGGCAGAGGAGCACGGCGATCGCGCAGAGCCCGCCGGCGGCGTACCAGGCGAGGTCGTAGTCGCCGAAGCGGTCGCGGACGAGGCCGGCCAGGCCGGCCACCACGGCGGCGCCGATCTGGTGCGCGGCGAGCACCCAGCCGAAGACGATCGGGGCGTCCTCGCCGAAGTGGCGGCGGCAGAGGGCGACGGTGGGCGGGACGGTGGCGACCCAGTCCAGGCCGTAGAAGATCACGAAGGCGAGGATCGGCGGCTGCAGCGAGTGGCCGAACAGCTGCGGCAGGAAGAGCAGCGACAGCCCGCGCAGGCCGTAGTAGACGACCAGCAGGCGGCGGGAGTCGAAGCGGTCGGTGAACCAGCCGCTGGCGATGGTGCCCGCGACGTCGAACACGCCGACCAGGGCGAGCAGGCTCGCGCCGGTGGTGACCGGCATCCCGTGGTCGTGCGCGGCCGGGATGAAGTGGGTGCCCACCAGGCCGGCGGTGGTGGCGCCGCAGATCGCGAAGGAACCGGCCAGCAGCCAGAACGCGCGGCTCCGGGCGGCGTCCCGCAGCACCCGCAGCGAGCGGGCGAGCGCGCTGCCGTCGGTGACCGGGGCGGGCGGCGCCTCGGTGGCGCCGTACGGGAGGAGGCCCAGGTCGGCGGGGCGCTCGCGCATCAGCAGCAGGACGGGGACGGCGACCGCGGTGGACGACAGCGAGACCACGACGACCGCGGTCCGCCAGCCGTGGTTCTCGACCAGGGCGGCGAGCAGCGGCATGAAGACCAGGTTGCCGGCCGCGCCCGCGGCGGTGAGGACGCCGGTGACCAGGCCCTGCCGGGCCTGGAACCAGCGGCCGGTGACGGTGGTGGCGAAGGCGCCGGCCATGGAACCGCTGCCGAGGCCGACCAGGACGCCCCAGCAGAGGACGAGCTGCCAGCTCTCGGTCATCAGGACGGTGAGCCCGGCGCCGGTGGAGATGGCGAGCAGGGCGCCGACCACGACGAGGCGGATGCCGAAGCGGTCCATCAGCGCGGCGGCGAACGGCGCGGTGAGCCCGTAGAGGGTGAGGTTGACCGAGACGGCGCTGCCGATGGTGGCGTGCGACCAGCCGAACTCGCCGTTCAGGGCGTCCATCATCAGGCCGGGGGTGGAGCGGAACCCGGCCGAGCCGAGCAGGACGAGCAGGGAGACGCCGGCCACCACCCAGGCGTAGTGCAGGCGGGGGGTGCGGCTGTCCGTCGGGGGTGCGGGTCTGCGGGTGGTCAGTTCGGTCACCGGACGAGTCTCCCGGGCGGGGCGGCCGCGAACGAGTGGCCTGACTGCCAGCTTTCGTCAGGATCGGGCCAAACGGTCCCGGCCGCCCGGCCCGCGGTCAGTGGCCGGCCGCCTGCCGCAGGTCGCGGATCGGGCGGACGAGCAGGAGCGTGGCCACCACCAGCACCGCGACCGCGGCTCCGGCGAGGAGTACCGCCCTCGGGCCGAAGGCCTCGGAGGCCGGCCCGGCCAGGGCGGAGCCGACCGGCGCCATGCAGACCGATCCGGCCACCTCGTAGGCGTGGATCCGGTTGAGCACCTCGGCCGGCACCTGGGTCTGCACGTTGGTGGCCCACATGACGCCCCAGAAGGTGACGCCGACACCGGTGACGAGGAAGCAGGCGGCGAGCACCGGAACGGGCAGGCCGAGGGCGATGCCGAGCGGGGTGAGCGGGAAGGCCAGCATGGCCAGCGCCCCGCCTCGCAACGGGTGCCGGGGCCTGATCCGGATGCCGAGCAGTCCGCCGAGCACCGTGCCGGCCCCGAAGACGGCGTTGAGCACGCCGTACGCGGTGGAGCCGTGCTCGGGGACGAGCAGGCCGGCGGCGACCGGCAGCAGCGGGCCGAAGCTGAGGGCGCTGTAGAAGAACCAGATCACGATGACGCCCCACATCCAGGTGCGGGAGCGGAACTCGTGCCAGCCCTCGACCAGGTTGCGCCAGAGGCTGTTGCCGGGCGGCGGCGCGGGGGCCGGGCCGAGCCGCAGGGCGAGCAGGCAGCAGGCGCTCAGTGCGTAGGCACAGGCGGCGAGCACCATGACCCAGCCGGTGGCGGCCGCGCCCGCCAGCAGTCCGGCGACGGCCGGGCCGAGCAGGGCGGTGAGCGCCTCGGAGGTGCGCAGGACGCCGTTGGCGCCGTGCACGTCGCGGGCGGTGAGCGGCACGGTGGAGGCGGCGCCGGGCTGGAACATGGCGGCGGCCGTGCCGGCCAGGGCGAGCAGTGCGTACAGCTGCCAGAGCCGGTCGACGCCGGCGAAGAACAGCCAGGCCATCAGCACCCGGGTGGCGAGGTTCACCAGGTCGGCGGTGATCATCAGCCGGCGGGCGGTGAAACGGTCCGCGAGGACGCCGCCGACCAGCACCAGGCCGGCGAAGGGGGCCATCAGGAAGGCCATGGCGTAGCCGACGCTTCCGAGCGGGTGGCCGGCACCGATCAGGCCGGCTGCGACGGCGACCGGGAGCATGGCGTCGCTGAGCAGGCCGGAGCTGCGGGCGGTGAAGTAGAGCCGGAAGTTGCGGGTCCAGATGGCCGGGCCGGCGGCCGGCGGGGCGGGTGCGGCGCAGGGGGCGGCCGGGGCGCCGGCAGGCGCGGGCGGGGGTGTCGGTTCGGGCACAGCAGCAGTTTTGGTCCAGACCACTTCCGCAAGCCAGGGGTTTACGGGTCACAATGTGGCACCGCCCCGCGCGAAGGGAGACCAGGATGGCAGAGGCCGCGCGGCAGCACCGGGTCGCGGTGCTGGCCCTGGACCGGGTGATCGCCTTCGAACTGGCCATCCCGGCGCGGATCTTCGAGTCGGCGAAGGACCCGGACGGGGTCCCGCTCTACCGGGTGGCCACCTGCACCGTGGACGGCGGGCCGGTCGCCACCGGCACGGACTTCCGGATCGCGGTCGACCACGGCCCCGAACTCCTCGCCGAGGCCGACACCGTGGTGATCCCGGCGCAGCAGGACGGCCCCGGCGACGTGGTCGACGGGGTCCTCGACCCGCGGATCGCCGCCGCCCTGGCGCAGGTCCGCCCCGGCGCCCGGCTGGTGTCGATCTGCACCGGCGCCTTCGTGCTCGCCGCGGCCGGCCTGCTGGACGGCCGCCCGGCGACCACGCACTGGGCGTACACCGAGCGCTTCGCCCGGATGTTCCCGCAGGTGCGGCTGGACCCGGACGTGCTCTTCACCGACGACGGCGACGTGCTGACCTCCGGCGGGGTCGCCGCGGGCGTCGACGTCTGCCTGCACCTGGTCCGCCGCGACCACGGCAGCGCGGTCGCCAACGCGGTGGCCCGGACCTGCCTGGTGCCGCCGTGGCGGGAGGGCGGGCAGAAGCAGTACGTCGGCGTGCCCGGCCCGGACCCGCTGCAGGGCGCGGGCACCGCCGCCGTCCGCGGCTGGGCGCTGGAGCACCTTGACCGCCCGCTGCCGCTGGGCGAGCTGGCCGCCCGGGCCGGCATGAGCGTGCGGACCTTCACCCGGCGCTTCCGCGAGGAGACCGGGAGCAGCCCGGGCGAGTGGCTGGCGGTGCAGCGCACCGAGCTGGCCCGGCAGCTGCTGGAGGAGACGGACCTGCCGGTCGAGGAGGTGGCCCGGCGGGCCGGGTTCGGCACGGCGGCCTCGCTGCGGCTGCGGCTGCGCGGCCGGCTGGACGTGGCGCCGAGCGCCTACCGGCGAACCTTCCGCAGTACGGCGCCGGTGCGGCGCCGCTCGCCGGACGGTGCCCCGCCGCGCACGCCCCGAGCACGGCACGCCGGAACACCGTCCGAGCGGACGCACGAGCCCTGAACCCGCGCGCCTGCGCTCCGCACTCGCCGAGGAGGCCTGCGGGCGGTCGGCAGCCGGTCCCCCTGATGTGCTGGCACCACCCGGGCGTCCCTCGGCGTCCCCTCGCGACGGAGCTGCACCCAAGAGTGATCAGTCGGATACGTCACGTCAATGGCTTGTCGTAAATTCGGCAAGGTTGCGGCGCACCGGGCGGGGCCGGAAGCACGCCCGGTCCGACACGGACGACCGCCGCGCTCCCGCGCGCCGGGGCGCCGCCGGGCGGGGGCACCCGCGCTGTGCGGGAGCGGGTGCAGGGGCGCGGTCCGGCGCGGAGCCGTGCGGCGCGGCCGCGGGCGTGCCGCGGTGCGCGGTCAGAGCTGCCAGGCGAGTTCGTTGAGGACGGGCGCCTCGGCCGGGAGGGCGGCCTGCGCGGCGGGGTCGATCTCGCACCAGACCCGCTTGCCGGAGCCCTCCGGGTACCAGCCCCAGCGCGCGCAGAGCAGCTCGACGAGCTCCAGGCCGCGGCCGCTGGTCGCGTCCCGGCCGGCGTGGCGGGGGGCGGGCGCGGTGCGGCTGGCGTCGGCGACCTCGACCCGTACCGGCGATGAGGACGCGTCAGGCGCCGCGGCATCGGGCACCGGCATGGTGAGTCTCAGCACGGCCGGACAGCCCGTGTGCACCACCGCGTTGGTGACCAGTTCCGAGACGACCAGCACGAGGGTCTCGGAGATGGGCGCGTCCGGGTCGAGCCCGTGGCCCTGAAGCCTGGTCCGTACCCAGCGGCGTGCCCTGCCGACCTCCGCCGGGTCCGCCTGGACCGCCAGCTGCACCTGAAGTACCTGCACCGCTCCACCACCCGCACTCGGTATTCGGCCACCCACACCCTGCCGCCCGGCCCGGGCGGCAGCGCCTTCATCACACCGGTCGGCCGGCCGCGCTCGGCCGGTCTGCCTGGTCGGATTACCCATGGCTTCGACACGAATACGCCTCAGGATGATTCGACCGGAGGGTCGCAGCAAGCGCTTCGGGCATATTCCAGCGATCGGGGGACAGCTCGGTGCATACTGTCCCGCTCACCCTGACGAGCGTCGTACGCGCCGATGATCGTCCGGCCGGGTCGGGGCCTGTGCACGAGCACAACGACGGTACCCCCCACCACGGCCGAACGGAGCGCCCGCCACGAGCGAACCACCCTTCCCGCATCTGTCCGAACCCGCCGTCGCCGCCGGGATGGCAGCAGGATCTGACGGGGTGAAACTTCCCGCCCTCTCATTTCCGCATTTCACCCGGCCGGTCCGCGCTCTTGGATACCGTGGTGGCAGGCATGGCCCGCCGGCCGTCCGCCGCAAGGAGAACGCGTCGGCGACACGCCGGGGAGAGCGGGGAGGGACACCCTCGTGAGCAGAGAGGGCGGCACCGCATGAGCAGCTGCGACGAACGACTCGTGCTCCGCCTCGTCCGCGGCGAGGAGACGGCCCTCGGCGAGCTGTACGACCGGTTCGCGCCGCTCGTGCACGGCCTCGCGCTGCGCGTCCTGGACGACGAGGACGCCGCCGAGCAGCTCACCCGCGACGTCTTCGCCCGGGTCTGGACGGACCCGGGCGCCTGGGACCCCGAGCAGGGCACCCTGCGGTCCTGGCTCGGCACGCTCACCCACCGCTGCGCGGTGCAGCAGCTGCGCGCCGCCTGCGGCGACGAGCGGGAGGTCGCCGCCCGTTCCGCCGCCGCCCGCGCCCACCACGCCGTCGCCTCGCTGCCCGACCCGCTGCGCGAGACCATCGCCCCCGGCCACCACGACGGCCGGACCTACCGCGACACCGCCCGCCGACTGGGCATCAGCGACCAGGCGGCCAAACACCGGATGCGGCTCGGCCTGCAGCTCGTCGCCGGGGAGCTCGCCGCCGCCCGCGAGGGCTGCCGCCCGGAGCCCGTCCCGGTGGCCGGACGGCCGGGGCCGTGACGGCGCCCGGGCGGCACGAGGCACTGCGCTCCCTGCTGGGGGCGTGGGCGCTCGGTGCCTGCCCGCGGCACGAGGCCGCCGAGGTGGCCCGGCACCTGGCCGGCTGTCCGGAGTGCGCCGAGGAGGCCGCCCGGCTGAGCGGCGCCGCCGCCGAACTCACCCCGGACGACCCGCTCGACCTGTCCTCCGCGCTCCGCCGCCAGGTCCTCGACTGGTGCCTGACCCGCCGTCCGGCCCGGCTGCCGATACCGGCCTGGGCCGGCCCGTACGCGGCGGAGAGCGCCAAACTGGACGCCCTGATGCGCGACCTCGGCCCCGCCGAGTGGCAGGAGGTCGCCGAGCTGCCCTGGCACGGCGGGGTGCAGCGCTGGCGGCCCGCCGAGGTGCTCTGCCACCTCACCGCGGTCGACGGCTACCTCGCCCGCTCGGTCGGCCTGCCCGACCCGCTGGGCGGTGCCCGCCCGCCGCTGGTCGGCCGCCGTCCGCCGGTGTCCCGCGTCCCTGAGCAGGGAGGCCCGGAGCAGGGCGGCCCGTCCGGCGTCCTGGGCCGCACCTGGGCACTCATCACGGCTGCCGGCGGGGAGGACCCTGAGCAGGTGCGCCGGCGCTGGCGCCGGCAGAGCCACGACCTGCTGCAGGCCGCCTCGGTGCACGGCGGCGACGGCGGCGTCCCGGTCGACTACGGGTTCGCCGTGCTGCCGCTGCGCGACGCCTTCCTGGACCGCGCCTTCGAGTGCTGGATCCACGGCGACGACATCGCCCGCGCCGTGGACTACCCCTACCCGCCGCCGGCCCCGGCGCACCTGCGGCGGCTGATCGACCTCGGCGCCCGGATACTGCCGCAGTTGCTGGCGGCCCGCCGCCGGGCGCAGCCGACCGCTGCCGCGGCCGTCCCCGGGCGGGCGCTGCGGCTGGTGATCGACGGTCCGGCGGCCGGGGAGTGGCTGATCCCGTTGGACGGGGCGGGCGAGGGCGCCGAGCCGGTCGCCGAAATGGCCCTCGACGGGCTGGAGTTCTGCTACCTGGCGGCGGCCCACCGCGACCCGGACCGCATCCCGGTCGGCGAGGAGGGCGACCGGGAGGCCATCCGGCAGGTGCTGCACGCGCTGCCGCTGCTGTCCCGGCCCTGAGCACGGGACCGCCCGGGGTGCCGCCCCAGGTGCCGCCCGGTGCTGCGTCAGGCGAAGACGACGGTGCGGCTGCCGTTGAGCAGGACGCGGCGCTCGCTGTGCCACTTGACCGCGCGGGCCAGCGCCTGGCACTCGACGTCCCGGCCGAGGGCGACCAGCTGCTCGGGGGTCACGTCGTGGGTCACCCGGGCCACCTCCTGCTCGATGATCGGGCCCTCGTCGAGGTCGGCGGTCACGTAGTGCGCGGTGGCGCCGATGAGCTTCACGCCGCGGGCGTGCGCCTGGTGGTACGGCTTGGCGCCCTTGAAGCTCGGCAGGAAGGAGTGGTGGATGTTGATCACCCGGCCGGACAGTTCCTTGCAGAGGTCGTCCGAGAGCACCTGCATGTAGCGGGCGAGCACGACCAGGTCGACCTGCTCCTCGGCGACCAGCTCCAGCAGCCGGCGCTCGGCGTCGGCCTTGGTCTCCCGGGTGACCGGGATGTGGTGGAACGGGATGCCGTAGGACTCGGTGAGCGCGCGGAAGTCGGTGTGGTTGGAGACCACCGCGGCGATCTCCACCGGCAGGGCGCCGATCCGGGTGCGGAACAGCAGGTCGTTCAGGCAGTGGCCGAACTTCGACACCATGAGCACGACACGCATCCGCTCGGCGGTCGAGTGCAGGTGCCAGTCCATGTGGAACGAGGCCCCGACGGCGGCGAAGCTGGCCCGCAGCTTCTCCGCGGTGACCGGCCCGGGCGCGGAGAAGTGCACGCGCATGAAGAACAGCCCGCTGTCGGCGTCGCCGAACTGCTGGCTGTCGATGATGTTGCAGCCGGTCATGAAGAGGTAGCTGGAGACCGCGTGCACGATGCCCTGCTTGTCCGGGCAGGACAGCGTGAGGACGTACTGGGCGTCGGCCCTCTGCTCTTCCACGTGCGGCTTCCTCCACTCGTTCACGACGGGCCGGCCAAGCGTGTCACATTCCGGACGGCCCGTGCGCCACTGACCGGACTCCGGGACGCCGCCCGGACGCCCCGGGTCAGGCCGCCCGGGTCATGATCCGCAGCACCTCCAGGCTGCGCGGCGGGGTGTCCGGGTCCTCGCCGTCGTTGACGGCCAGCAGGACGTGCGCCTCGCGGGCGGCGGCGACCGCCTCGGGCCAGAGCTGGTGGCCGAGGTAGGCGGCGGCGGGGGCGTCCGCGCCGACCTGGTGCAGCACCCGGAGGACGCGGAGCACGGCGGCGTCCACGGCCGCGGCCTCGGCGGCGTCGCGGACGACCGTGCCGATGTACTTCTCGGCGGACCAGCGGTCGAGCCAGCTGTCCTCGACGAGGCGGTAGACGGCGTCGGTGACGTCGCCGTACCCGTCCAGGCCGGCCAGCCAGGCGTGCTGCTGGAAGGTCGGGTCGGAGAGCATGTGCAGCGCCGAGCGGATGCGGGCGCGCCAGCGCCACCAGGGCAGGTCGTTGAGCGGCATGCGGCCCATCGTGCTGGAGCGACGGCCGCCGCGAGAAGAGCTGTTGGCGGACCGATACGAAGAATCTGTGCTGTCGGACATCGTCCTTCGATCGTACGTTCCCCGACGAGTTGCGCTCTACACGCGTCACCCCCCGGAGTTCCGCCCGCGTTGGCTTTCCGTTCGCCTTTCGTCCCTCTCGCCTTGCCCGGTCAGGTCAAGGCTTGTTTTCGGCCGGTCGCAGCGGCCGTGAGGACCCGGGGAGGGAGTCATCATGAGGCGGAACGGATCGCCCGACGACCATCAGCCGACCGGTCGGCGGATCGCCGGCCCCCGTCGGGGAGCGCGCCGCAGAGCGGGCGCCCTGGCCGCCGCGGCGGCCCTCGTTCCCGCCCTGCTCGCCACCTCCGCCTGCGGCGGCCCGGCGGACGCCGCCTCCGCCTCCGCCGACCTGACCGTGATGACCTGGGCGCCGGCCGGCACCGGCTCCGCCGACCGGCCCGGCATGACCGCGCTGGCCGAGGCGGTCGGCCGCGAGATCAACGCCAAGGGCGGCCTGCACGGCCGCAAGCTGCGGGTGCTGTCCTGCAACGAGCACAACACCTCGGAGGGCGTCACCGCCTGCGCCCGGCAGGCCGTGGACGCGCACGCGATCGCCGTGGTCGGTTCCTACAGCCAGTACGGCTCCGGCTTCGTCGCCATGCTGGAGCGGGCCGGCATCCCCTACCTGGGCGGCTACGGCCTCTCCACGCCGGAGTTCAGCAGCCCGCTGTCCTACCCGGTGGCCGGCGGCACGCCCGCCCTGATCGCCGGCAGCGGCCGGCAGCTGGTCGAGGCCGGCTGCAAGACCGTCTCGCTGATCCGCCCGGACACCCGGGCCGGCGACACCCTGGTCGGCTACCTGGACGCGGCGCTGCGGCCCGCCAACATCAAGCTGACCGACGTCAAGGCGCCCGAGCGGTCGAACGACTACACCCCGATCGCCCAGAAGGCCATCGGCGACGACCGGAACGGCAACTGCGTGACGGTCGCGCTCGGCCCCGAGCCCACCGCCAACCTGCTCGACCCGTTCCGCCGGCTCGGCCCCAAGCACACCGCGCTGGCCTCGGTGATCGGCAGCTTCCAGCAGTCCGTGGTGGACTCCACCGGCGGCGACAACGGCCCGCTCGGCGGCGCCTACGCCACCGGCTGGTTCCCCGCCGAGTCCTCGCCCGTCTGGGACGCCCTGCGCGGCACCGTCCGCAGCTACGGTGCCGGCGACACCGCCATCGACACCGCCGACCCGGGCGTGCAGACCACCTGGGTCGCATACGAGGTGCTGCGGGCCGCGGCCGCACGGGTGGACGCGTCCAAGCCGCTCACCGCCAAGACCCTGCGGGCCGTGCTGGACAGCGGCGACCCGATCGAGACCAGCGGGGCCACCCCGCCGCTGAGCTGGGGCATGACCAACATGCTCGCCAGCGCCGACTCGCCCCGGCTGGTCAACACCTCGGTCACCTTCCAGCAGGTGCAGGGCGGCCGGCTGGTGGAGCAGCACAAGGGCTTCGTCGACATCCGCTGGGTGCTCGCCGGGGGCAAGCCCACGGCGTGACAGCGGCCTGAACGGCGCGAGGGGCGGACGGGGAGATCATCCCGTCCGCCCCTCGCGCCGTTCAAGGCCTGCTGCAGGGCCTCAGAGCTCGGTCTTGTCCTTGGTCGGCAGGCCGGCCTGGGCGGCGATCGCGTTCCACAGCGAGGAGGCCTTCTCCTTCGCCCCGGTCGCCGTGCCGCTGGCCTCGGTGGCCGACTTCAGGTGCGGGTTGTTCTTGACCGTCGCCGGGTCGCAGCCGGCCGCGGCGTCGCCCGCCCAGGCCGCGTACTCGGTGTCCGCGTTGGCCGAGGCCTGCCAGGCCTTCTGCAGCTGCGAGGACAGCTCGGCGCCGCCGGTCAGCTTGTCCGTCTTGAGCGCGCCCAGCTTGGTCAGCAGCCCCTGCCGCTGCGCCGCGGCGTCGGTCAGGGCGGCCTGCGACTCCGGCAGCTTCTCGCACTTGCCGACCGCGGCCACCGCACCCACCACGGCCTGGCGGCTGGCGCTGGCGGTACCCAGCAGGTCGGAAAGGGCCTTCGCCTGCTCCTTGGCCTCCGGGCTCAGCCCGCCGGCGCCCGAGGTCGCCGGGGCGCCGCTGGAGGCCTTGGCCACCGGGGTGGCGTCGGCCCCCGAGGGGGTCTCGTCGCCGCCGCTCATCAGCACGGCGACCAGGATGCCCGCCGCCGCGCAGCCGGCGATCACACCGCCGATGATCATCTTGTTGGACGGGCGCCCGGCGGAGCCGCCGGAGCGGCCGCCAGACCCGGGAACGACCGTCGGGGCGGACGGGAAGGACTGCCCGCCGAAGGTCTGCTGCGCGCCGTACCCGGGCTGCGGAACGGCCTGCTGCGCCTCGGCCGGGAAGCCGCCGCCGAAGGCCTGGCCCCCGTACGACTGCTGGCCGCCGTAGGCGTGCTGGTCCCCGTAGGCCTGCTGGCCGCCGTACGACTGCCCCGTGCCCTGCCCGGGCTGACCCGGCATCGGCTGACCCGGTGTCTGCTGCGGCATCCCGCCCACCGAGGGGTCGGAGGTCGGGTACGGCGGCAGGTACTGCGTCTCCGGGGCGTGCTCGGCCGGCGCAGCGGGCTGGGCAGCCTGCTGCGCGACGCCCGGCGCCGGGCCCCAGTACTCCGGGCCGCCCTGGCCGGGCACCGGTGGCGCGGCCTGCGGCACCGGCTGCTGGGCGGGCGGTGCCTGCTGTGCGGGCACGCCCGGCTGACCCTGCTCCCCTCCGGACTCCGGCCTGAACAGATCGTCCAGATTGAAGTCGCTGGAGGAATGGGAGTGGGAGAAGCGGCGCTGGCTCAACGCGATTCCTCACCTGTGCCGCGCGCACGCTGACGGCGGACCACAACTGCTCGACGACCTGGGTAACGCTGCATAGCACGCCCACGCTACCCCGTCACCTGCACGGGTGACTACGCAGGGAGGGCGTTCCTCACCTGCTCCTCACGAAGCGGACCGTCCCCGGCTCAGGCGGCCTCCCCCGCCAGCCTGGCCTGGAACTCCCGGACGACCCGGTGCTCGCGGTACGGCTCCAGCCGGCTCCGGAAGTCGTGGAGGTACTCCACACCGCGGTTCGACCGCAGACCGCTCAGCAGCCGCACGGCCTGGGTGCCCGTCTCGCAGGCCCGTTCCACCTCGCGCTGCTGCAACTGCGCCGTGGCCAGCAGGACGAGGTCCACGGCGCGCCGGCGCACACGGCTCACGGGGTGCAGTTCCAGCGCAGTACGGGCGTACGCCTCCGCCTTCGCACCCTGCTCCAGGTCGCGGTGGCAGTGCGCGAGCTCGTCGGCCAGGTACGCCTCGTCGAAGTGGACGATCCAGTCCGGGTCGTCCGCGGGGTTGCGGTGCGTCATCGCCTCCTGGGCCCGGGCGGCCACCGCCTCGCACGCCCTGGCGTCGCCGAGCAGCGCGTGGCCGCGCGCCTCGGCCGCGTAGAACATCGCCATCGCGGTCGGGGTGGCGACCGAGCGGGCGCCCTCCTGGGCGGCCCGGGCGAGCTGGGCGATCTCCCGCGGGTTGCCGAGGGTGGCCGCCAGGTGGCTCATCGAGGCGGCCAGCACGTAGCCGCCGTAACCGCGGTCGTCGGCCGCCTGGGCCAGCCGCAGCGCCTGGATGTAGTAGCGCTGGGCGAGGCCGGGCTGCCCGGTGTCCACCGCCATGTAGCCGGCGAGCTCGGTCAGCCGGGCGACCGCGGCGAAGAGCTGACGCCCCGTCTCGTCCCGGTAGCCGCCGGAGAGCAGGTTCGACACCACGCTGTTCAGGTAGTGGACGACCACCGGGCGGACGTGGCCGCTGCCGAAGCGGTGGTCGAGCTCGACCAGCATCTGGGTGGTGGCCCGGACGGCGGCGACGTCGGTCGGGCCGACCCGGGTGGCGCCGGCGCGGGCGACGACCGGGTCCGGCGGGGTGATCAGCCAGTCCCGGCTGGGCTCGACCAGTGCGGAGGCGGCGACGGTGGCCCCGGCGAGGAAGTCCCGCCGGCCCACGTCGCTGCGCCACAGCTCGCAGACCTGCTCCAGCGCGGCGTTCAGGTTGGGGGCGAACTGCAGGCCGACCGAGGAGCTGAGGCCCTTGCCGTCGGCCATGCCGATCTCGTCCACCGTGACGCCGCGGCCCAGCTTGCGGCCGAGCGCCTCGGCGATCACGGCCGGCGCCTGGCCGCGCGGCTGCTGCCCGCGCAGCCAGCGGGCCACCGAGGTCTTGTCGTAGCGCAGGTCCAGGCCGTGCTCGGCGCCGCAGAGGTTGACCCGGCGGGCGAGGCCCGCGTTGGAGCAGCCCGCTTCCTGGATCAGCTGCTGCAAGCGCTCGTTGGGCTCTCGTGCGACGAGTGGTCTCGCGGCCATGGACTTCGCCTCCCCAACGCCCCCGGCCCTGACCGCGGGGCGACGATTCTGCTGCTGGTGCCTGCGCCGGCGGGCGGGGCGACCTCCCCCGGCCGGGTACCCGGCGACACCAGCGGAATACCCAGGGTGACGCATCCACTCCCCACGCGCCCTGGTGAATGCCTCTGTGCGCCCCCACTGCGCCCGTTACCGCCCTCGACCGGCCGCCCGGAAACGGGGACGCCTCACCGTCGAGGGTGACATCCACGGCGTCCGGCTGACCACCCCCCGCCCGGCCGTAACCGCCTTCACGCACGGTAGTTGAGCAACACGTGGACAACACCCCAGGAGCCCGCGAGCAGGACCTGCCCCCGCTCCTCATCGAAGCCGTCAGTTACGCGGAGGACCGCCACTGGGAGGTCGTCCCCGGCGCATCGCTGGTCGACGGCGACGGACCGGCGCACTGCTCATGCGGCGATCCCCGGTGCGCGCTGCCCGGCGCGCACCCGACGGAGGAGGACTGGCGGCGCAGAGCCAGCTCGGGCCCCGGCGTGGTGCGGCGCTGGTGGACGGAGCGGCCGGAGGCCTCGATCCTGCTCCCCACCGGCAGCTCCTTCGACGTGCTGGACGTGCCCGAGGTCGCGGGCTGCCTGGCGCTGGCCCGGATGGAGCGGATGGGGCTGCAGCTCGGCCCGGTGGTGGCCGTCCCCGCGGCCCCGGGCCAGGTCGGCCGGCGGCTGCACTTCCTGGTGCTGCCCGGCGTGGCGGCCAAGCTGCCGGAGATGCTCCGCAAGCTGGGCTGGGCGCCCGGCAGGCTCGACCTGGTGGCCCGCGGCGAGGGCGACTTCGTCGTGGCCCCGCCCTCCCGGGTCGGGCCGTACAGCTTCGCCCAGTGGGCGCGGCCGCCGTCCGCGATCAACCGCTGGCTGCCGGACGCCGCGGAGCTGATCAACCCGCTCGCGTACGCCTGCGGCCGGGACGCCTCCCGGCCCGTCCGGCCGCAGCCCCTGCCGGTCGCAGCGGGCCTGCGCTGACCGGAGCCTGACGGGAATTCACCCGTCCGCCGACCGCCGCCCTGCTCCTATCGGGTGAGGGCGGGACCGCGCGACACCATCGCGCGCATCCGGCGGGCCCCGCCTCCCACCGGGGGCGGGGCCCGCCTGACGCGTGTCCGCCCTGAGGCACCGGTGTACCCGCTGCTCAGCGCGGCAAGCCCGCTCATTCGGGTGACAAGTCTCAAGGATTGGCGCGATCTGCCGAGGGGACACATTCCGTCGGGAGGACGTACGAGAACGACACGAGAGGGGGCACGGACCGGGGGGCCGGGGAGGGCGTTCGGTCGGGGAAGCCGGACGCGGACAGGGGGGCTTCGGGGGCTGCGGCACCGTCCCGGCTCGGGGTGGCCGGTGCCGCAGCACGAAGGGGGACAGGGAGGGAACGGAGGGGAAGCGGGTGGGGAGCAGCAGGGCCCGGCGCCGGGGAGCGCCGGGCCCTGCTCGCATCGCCGTGGGTGCCCCCTTGCGTGCCCTAGGCCTGGGCGACGAAGACGTGGGCGGCGATGTCCTTGCCGAGTTCGGCGGCGTTCTCGCCGGCGCCGACCAGCACGCCGCCGATGGCTGCGGCGACCTGCACCGTCGCGCCCGGGCGGACACCGGCCCGGCGCAGGGTGCGCATCAGTTCCTCGTCGGTCTGGATCGGCTCGCCGATGCGGCGGACGATCACGTTGGTGCCGCCGCTGCCGGCCACCGCGTCCAGGGTGAGCAGGGCGGCGTCGAAGCCCTCGCCCTCGGCCTTGGTGTCGCCGAGCTCGTCCAGGCCGGGGATGGGGTTGCCGTACGGGGACTGGGTGGGGTGGCCGAGCATGGCGAGCACCTTGCGCTCGACCGTCTCGCTCATCACGTGCTCCCAGCGACAGGCCTCCTCGTGGACCTGCTCCCATTCCAGGCCGATCACGTCGACCAGCAGGCACTCGGCGATCCGGTGCTTGCGCATGACGCGGACCGCGAGCCGGCGGCCCTCCTCGGTGAGTTCCAGGTGACGGTCGCCGGCGACGCGGAGGAGGCCGTCACGCTCCATCCGGCCGACGGTCTGGCTGACCGTCGGGCCGCTCTGCTCCAGGCGCTCCGCGATGCGGGCGCGCATCGGCGTGATGCCCTCCTCCTCCAGCTCGAGGATGGTGCGGAGGTACATCTCCGTGGTGTCGATCAGGCCAGACATCGCCGCTGGTCTCCGTTCTTCGGTGTCCTCACCGCCAATTCTGGCGTACCGCAGTGTCAACAGGGGCCGGTCGTGGTACATGCCCGGCCCTTTTCATCGCTGTTGACAGCGGACCGCCGCAGGCAGCACCGTGCAGGCCGTATCTTCCTCCATGCGCGGTCTGGACCACCCGGCCGCCCAGAGAATCGGAGATTTCGATGACCGACCTGGTCGGGCAGTACTTCGACGCCGCCGTGGCCCACCTGGAGCGGGTCCGCCGCGAGGAGGCGGCGTCGATCGAGGCGGCCGCCGAGCTGCTCGCCGGGGCGGTGGCGGACGGCCGGAGGATCTTCGCCTTCGGGGCCGGGCACTCCTCGCTGGCCGCCCAGGACGTGGTGTACCGGGCCGGCGGGCTGGTCGTGATCAACCTGCTGAACGTGCCGGGGATGACAGGGGTGAACGTGATGCCGGCGCCGCTGGGCAGCGCCCTGGAGCGGGTCTCCGGGCTGGCGACCGCGACCCTGGACCTCACCCCGGCGGCCGCCGGCGACCTGCTGTTCCTGATCTCCCTCTCCGGCCGTCAGGTGATGCCGGTGGAGCTGGCCCGGCACGCTCGGGAGCGCGGGATGAACGTGGTGGGGGTGACCTCGCTGGCGTATCCGGACGCGATGACCTCCAACCACCCGTCCGGGACCTTCCTCAAGGACAACTGCGACGTGGTGCTGGACAACAAGATCGCGGTCGGCGACGGGGAGCTGTCCTGCGCGGGTGCGGAGACCACCTTCGGCCCGGTGTCAACGATCGTGACCAGTGCGCTGATGCAGGCGGTGGTGGTCTCCGCGGTCGGCCGGCTCACCGAGCGCGGGATCACCCCGCCGCTGTTCCGCTCCGGCAACGTCGACGGTGGCACCGAGTGGAACGCCAAGGTCATGGCGGACAACCGGGAGCGGATCTACTACGCGTTCTGACCGGCCCGCCGCCCGGCCCGCGGGCTCCGGGGGCCCCGCGGCGGGCGGCCTATGTCCGAACTGCACCTGTCGGCGGGCGACGGTCCGCACCCATACTGGCCGTTCCCCAGGCGTACCGCGCCACCGCGCGGGGCACAACACTGCTGCTGGGGTCGGAGCGACGGTGGGGGGCCGACATGACCGCGGGGCCGGCACGTTCGATCGGCTGGGTGCGCGAGGACGACCTGCTGCCCGAGCTGTTCTGGGCCGCCGACTCGTCCTCGCTGCAGGGGCAGCGCCGGGCCGTACTGCTCTCCCGCTGGGAGCTGGTGCTGCTGGTCGCCGCCGCCGCGACAGGCTCCGCGGACGGCACGATGTGGGCCTGGGTGGCGGCCTTCGCGTACCTGTGCACCGTCCTGATGGCCGCGCTGGTGACCGTCCAGAACCCGCAGGGCCTCTGGTACGAGGGCCGGGCGGTAGCGGAGTCGGTGAAGACGCTGTCGTGGAAGTACGCGGTGCGGGCCGACTCCTACCAGCCGCCGCCGAAGAAGCTGCCGGACGCCGAGCGGCTGTACGCCATCCAGCTCGACGGCATCCTGGGCGAGTTCGAGACGGACCGGGTCATCCCCCAGATGTCCCGGGTCCGTTCGGAGCTGCAGGCCTGGCGGGGGTCGGCCCGGCACCCGCAGATCACCGAGAAGATGGAGCAGCTGCGCGACCAGCCGCTGCCCGTGCGCCGCGACGTGTACCTGCGCGAGCGGGTGCAGGCGCAGCGCGAGTGGTACCAGCACAAGGCCCGGCAGTGCGCCAATGCCGGCCGGTGGGCGGGGCGGCTGGGCATCGCCCTGCCGATGCTGGGCCTGGTGCTCGCCGTGCTGCGGGCGCTGGGGTACTTCAGCTACGACGCGCTGGGCACGGTCTCGGCGATAGCCGCCTCGGTCTCGGCCTGGGCGCAGCTTCGGCAGTACCGGCCGCAGGCCGCCGCCTACTCGCTCGCCGCGTCCGAACTCGCCCTGGTGGAGCGCCAGCTGGACCAGCTGCGGCCCGATTCCGAGGACGCCGAGGAAACCTGGGCGCGGCTCGCCCGGGACGCCGAGGACGCGATCTCGCGGGAGCACACCACCTGGCAGGCCCGCCGTGAGGTGCGCAGCCTGGACGTGCCCAACTGACCTGGAGGAACTGCGTGGTACGACGACTGGTCGAGGCCGCGGCGGGACGGTGGCTGGCCGTCGAAACCACCGGTGACCCGTACGGGAAGCCGGTGTTCCTGCTGCACGGCACGCCGGGCAGCAGGGTGGGTCCGGTGCCGCGCAGCAGCGTGCTGGCGCGGCTGGGGGTGCGGCTGATCTCCTTCGACCGGCCGGGGTACGGGGAGTCGACGAGGCTGTCCGGGCGCCGGGTCGCCGCGGCGACCGAGGACGTGGTGGCGATCGCGGACGCCTTCGGGTTGGAGGACTTCGCCGTGCTGGGCCGTTCCGGGGGCGGGCCGCACGCGCTGGCCTGTGCGGCGCTGCTGCCCGAACGGGTGGTGCGGGTGGCCGCACTGGTGTGCCTGGCGCCGAGGTTCGCGGAAGGTCTGGACTGGTACGGCGGGATGACCCGGTCCAACATCCGCGAGTACACGGAGGTCGAGCGGGGTGAGGAGTTCTTCGCCGATGCGTTCCAGGCCCGCTCCAAGCTGATCAGGGACAACCCGCATGCGCTGATCGACGACCTGGTGCCGGAACTCCCGCCGACCGACCGGGCACTGGTCACGGACATGGGGATCCGCCGGATGCTGCTGGCGACGTACCAGGAGGCGTTCCGGCACGGTGCGGACGGGTGGATCGACGACGTGCTGGCCTTCACCGCGCCCTGGGGGTTCGAGGTGTCGTCGATCCGGGTGCCGACCCGGCTGTGGCACGGTGCGGACGACCAGTTCTCTCCGGTGGACCACTCCCGCTGGCTGGCCGACCGCATCCCGGGCGCCGACCTCTACCTGGAGCCGGGGGCGGCGCACTTCGGCGCGTTCAAGGTGATGACGGAAGCGCTGAAGTGGGCGGCGGGCTGACCCGGGTGGGCGGTTCGGCGCCGGCGAGGACGGCGAGCACGTTGTCGACCGCCAGGTCGCCCATGGCCCGACGGGTGCGGACGGTGGCGCTGCCCAGGTGCGGGGCGAGCACGGCGCGCTCCTGGGCGAGCAGGGCGGCGGGGACGGCCGGCTCGTGCTCGAAGTTGTCGACGGCGGCGGCGAAGAGGTGTCCGGAGGCGAGGGCGGCGGCCACCGCCCCCTCGTCGACGACGCCGGCGGTCATGCTGACCAGGACGGCGCCGGCCGGGAGCCGGGCGATCCGTTCGGCGTCGACCAGGTGCCGGGTGCCGGCGGTCAGCGGGGCGGTCACCACCAGGACCTGGGAGGCGGCGAGCAGCTCGTCGAGCGGCAGGTGGCGGGCGCCCTGTTCGAGGTCGGCGGGGAGCCTCGTGCGGTTGTGGTAGCTCACCGGCATGCCGAAGGCGGCGGCGCGGCGGGCGACGGCCTGTCCGATCCGGCCCATGCCGAGGATGCCGAGCGGGGTGCCGGCCAGTTCCAGGCCGAGCAGGAAGGTCGGGGCCCAGGCCCAGGGGCGGCCGGAGCGCAGCAGCCGCTCGCCCTCCCCGAGCCGGCGGGCGGCGGCGAGGAGCAGTGCCCAGGCCATGTCGGCGGTGGCCTCGGTGAGCACGCCGGGGGTGTTGGAGACGGCGATGCGGCGCTCGGCGCAGGCCCGGTGGTCGATGTTGTGGGTGCCGACGGCGTGGTTGGCGACCAGGCGCAGGGCGGGCCCGGCGGCGTCGAGGAGTTCGCCGTCGACGGTGTCGTCGAGGGTGGTGACCAGGGCGGTGCAGCCGGCCGCGGCGGCGAGCAGCTCGGCGCGGGCCATCGGCTGCTCGCTGTCGTGGTGCCGGACGTCGCAGGCGGGGTGGAGCCGGTCCACGACGCCGGGGGCGAGCCGGCGGGTGACGAGGACCTTGGGCGCGGTGGTGTCGGTCATCAGGCCCGCAGGCTACACCGGCGACGGGCCCGCCCCGGTGGTGTCCCGGGGCGGGTCGTCGGGCGGCTCAGAGCGGCTGCGGTTCCAGGTCGCGGTTGATCCGCTGCCAGCCGCGGGCGGAGACGATGGTCGGGTGGTCGTCGCCGAAGAGTTCGACGAGGGCGGTGATGGCCTGGCGGCGCAGGGTCTCGGCCTCCTCCTGGCGCCCGGAGGCGCGCAGGGTGATGGCGAGGTTGAGCCAGCAGACGACGGCGTCGGGGTGGCCGGGGCCGTAGCGGTTGTGCAGGCCGGCGTAGGCGGCGCGGCCGAGCTCCTCGGCCTTGGCGAGCTGGTGGTCGTCGGCGTAGGCGTTGGCGAGGTTGATGGTGGCGTTGAGGGTGTAGGGATGGTCCGGGTCCAGGGAGTGGGCGAGCCCGGCAACGGCCTCCTCGTTGTGCCGGATGGCAGCCGTGATGTCGCCGCTGCCGCGCAGATAGATGGCGAGGTTGTTCTGGCAGACGGCGGTGAAGGGGTGCTGGTCGCCGTGCAGGCGCCGGTAGCCCTCGTAGGCGGCGGAGGCGATGTCGCGGGCGGTCTCCTTGTCGCCGGCGGCGCTGTGGTCGGCGGCGAGGTTGAGCCGACAGGCCAGGGCGTCGGCGTTTTCGGGGCCGTACCGGTCGACGTAGCGCTCGTAGGTCTGCTCGGTCAGGCGGCGAGCCTCGCGGACCTCGCCGGCGCGGCGCAGCGAGACGGCGAGGGACTTGGCGTTGCGGAGGTTCTCGGGGGCGTCGGGCTGGAGGATCTCGTCGAGGACCTCGGTGACCTCGCGGAGGAGTTCGACGGAGCCCTTGTAGTCGCCCATCTCGCGCAGGTCGCGGGCGAGGTTGGACTTGCTGGAGAGGGTGTAGGGGTGGCGGGGGCCGAGGACGGCGGCGCGCCGGTCGAAGGTCTCCTGGTCGAGGTCGCGGGCGAGCTGGGAGTTGCCGACCAGGCGGTGGTCGATGGCGAGGTTGTTGGCAACGGACAGGGTGCGCGGGTTGTCGTCGCCGAACAGGTCGCGGAACTGGTTGTAGGTGTCGATGTCCAGGATGAGCGCCTCCTGGAAGCGGCCGAGCGCGCGCAGGTCGGCGCCGAGCGAGCCGGCGGTCATCAGGGTGAAGGCGTTGTGGTCGCCGAGGAGTTCCTTCTGGCCGGCCAGGGTTGCCCGGTCGAGTTCCAGGGCCTCGCTGTAGGCGCCCTGCGAGCGGAGCACGTTGGCGAGCTGGAAGTTGAGGCTGAGCATCTGGCGCCGCAGGAAGCGCCGTTCGGCCTGGTTGGTCTCGGTGCCGTAGCGGGAGGACCAGGTGGCGTCGAGGGAGCGGGCGAGCGTCATGGCGCGGTCGAGGTCGACGCGCTTCCACAGGTAGCGGACGCGGTCGATGAGTAGTTCGCGGGTCTCGCGCTCGTCGCAGTCCTGGGCGCGGGACGGGGTGAGGTGGGGCCAGATCTTCTCGAAGGAGGGCCAGTTGCCGGGGTCGTCGGTGTCGCCGAGCGAGGGCCGGGCACTGACCAGGATGCGGTGCACGTCGTGCATGGCGTCCTGCTGCTCGGAGGGGCTCATGCCGCTGCGGACGACGGCCTGGACGAGGCGGTGCACCTGGAAGCTGTTGCTGGCGGCGTCGGTCTTGGCGAGGGCGTAGCGGCTGACCGCCTGGATGACCTTGCCGAGCATGAAGCTGTCGGTGAGCTCGTCGTCGTAGGGGGCGAGGGCCCGGGTCATCTGCTCGTTGTAGAAGAGGGTGAGCGAGATGGGCTCCGGTGCGAAGAAGGCGCAGAGCTGGAGGAGCCGGACGGCCGCGGGGGACTGCTCTCGGAGCCGGGTGATGGAGACGTTCCAGGTGGCGCCGACCGGGGTCGGGTAGTCGACGGGGGTGTCGCCGGCGGCGAGGGCCTTGGTGGCCTCGGCGTGGAGCTGGGCGACGTAGGTGTCGACGGGGGTGCGGGTGGTCTCCAGCCAGGCGGCGGCGACCTCGACGGCGAGCGGGAGGTCGCCGACGGCGTCGGCGACCCGGTCGGCGTCCTGCCGGGAGAGGCCGCGCACCCGGCGGCGCAGGTGGTCGATGCTCTCGCCGCGGGTGAAGACGTCGACTCCGAGCACCCCGGCCTGGCCGGACCAGCCCTGGTTGCGCGAGGTGATGAGGATGTGGCCGGAGCCGCCGGGGAAGTAGCGGCGGACCTCGGACGGCTCGTCGGCGTTGTCGAAGATCAGCAGCCAGCGGGCGGTGGGTGTGCCGCGGCGCAGCGCCTCGCGAGCGGCCTCGGCGGCCTCGTTGACACTCTCGCCGACACGCAGACCCAGCCGGTCGGCGAGTTCGGCGAGCGAGAGGACGACGGACTCGGCCTGCTCGGCGTCGATCCACCACACCAGGTCGTAGTGGGACATGAACCGGTGGGCGTACT
The DNA here is from genome assembly GCF_040680995.1 of Kitasatospora sp. NPDC051914. NCBI lineage: Bacteria > Bacillati > Actinomycetota > Actinomycetes > Kitasatosporales > Streptomycetaceae > Kitasatospora > Kitasatospora sp. NPDC051914. The sequence goes on along the minus strand of NZ_JBFAXX010000005.1, from coordinate 102,292 downwards.
CCTGGGCGACCTGGGTCTTGCCGACGCCGCCGAGGCCGTAGAGGGTCTGCGGGGTGGGCAGGACGGCGGTGGGGCCGCCGACGAGCTGTTCGCGCAGGTCGTCGAGGATCTTGGCGCGCCCGGTGAAGGACGGGTTGCGCTGCGGCACCGACCAGTAGGTGGGGCGGGTGCCGGGGAACCGCGGGCTGCCGGGGCTGCGTTCGACGGGCGCGGGGTCGGTGTGGCCGAGGGCGCGCAGCAGGGTGAGGGCGGCCTGGGCCTCGTCGCGGCCGACGAGGTCGACGGGGTTACGGTTGTTGAACGGCGCGGTGAGCCGGACGTCGCCGACGCGGACGGGGATGACCTGGCGGCGGGTGCCGGCCGGGTCGCCGCCGACGGTGCGCTCCCACAGGGCCTGGGCCTGCGGCGAGACGAGGTAGGCGGAGGAGAGCACGGCGACGGTGCGGTAGGCGGCGTCGATGCCCTGTTCGGTGGAGGAGCGCGGGTCGGAGCCCACGCCGAGGTCGCGGGAGACCACCCGGAAGCCGGCATCGGTGAGCACGGAGGCGATCCAGTCGGCCCAGACCCGGTCCTCGGGCACGAAGCTGAGGTAGAGGTCAGCGGGGGCGGTGGGCCGGCGGCGGATGAATGCGTCGAGGTTGCGGAGCCGTTCGAGTTCGTCCATCGGCGGCAGCGCGGTGACCTGGTCGCGGGTGAGGACGGCGGTGAGGCGCTCGCAGGCCGACAGCAGCGAGGCGGGCTGCCCGGGCTGGTCGCCGAACGGGGCGAGGATCTCCTCGTACGAGTAGAACGGCCGGTACGGGATCTCCACGGAGGCCCAGTACTGGGAGAGTTCGGGTTCGGTGATGCCGGAGGGCAGGCCGGAGAAGCGGATGCGGGCGTGCGCGCGACCGGCGTCGGCCTTCTCCTTCTCGTTCTCGTCGATGCGCATGGGCACCGGCAGGATGCGGATGCCGCGGTCGGCGTAGCGGCCGTCGACGGTGTGCGCGATCCGGGCGGCGCCGTCGATGCTCTGGTCGCTCAGGGTGAAGCAGACGACGAGGTCGTCGGGCATCTCGACGGTGCAGATGTCGGCGGTGTCGGTGAGACCGGTGCGGCTGTCGATCAGGACGTAGTCGTAGTGGCGCTTCATGTCCTGGCGCAGCGACTGCAGGAACCGCTGGCCGTCGTAGCGCTCGTAGAAGTCGTCCCAGTCGATCCGGTTGGCCGAGTAGTCCCGGTTGACCTGGCCGGCCGGCACGTAGTCGAGGCCGCCGGTGCCGGGGAAGCGCCAGGAGAGCGAGATGGCGTGCGGGTGGATGCGGGCGAAGTCCTCGTGCCAGTCGGCGGAGCGTTCGACGGGGCGCCGGGCCTCGTCGTAGTAGTCGGCGAAGAGGTCCATCATGCCGGTGGTGCCGTCGACGGCGGCCTGGTCGAGGAACGGGTGGAAGAACCGGCCGAGGCCGGGCGCCTCCAGGTCCCAGTCGACGGTGAGCACCCGGAAGCCGTTGGCGGCGAGTATCCAGGCGGTGTTGGCGAGCGCCATGGTGCGGCCGGTGCCGCCCTTGTACGAGTAGAACGTGATGATCCGGCCCTGGCGGTCCTCGTCGGAGCGGGTCTCGGTCCCGGGTTCCGGCCCGAAGCGGCGGCCCGCCGCGGCGGCCCAGGTCTGCCTGTCGGTCATGGCTGTCCTCCCCCAGGCGCGGCCCTTCCGGTGCCTCCGCCGTCCTCGTCGTCCCCTGGCCTGTCGAGCGGCACCGTGCGGGGTGGTCGCTGTCCGGTGTCGAAATCGGCCCGCAGGCTCGGTCTGCGCGGGGCCGGCAGGTGCTGTGTCTTGGGCCCGTCCCGGCGTTCGAAGCCCTGGTTGGCGCGGATCACCGCCCACTCCATCTCACCGCGGAAGGCTTCCAGGCTGCCCGGTGCGGTGGAGCCGCCGCCGCGGAGGGTGGGCCGCCGGGCCCGGGCGGAGCGCAGGACGTCGTCACTGAGGCGGGTGAGCTCCTCGTCGTGCGCGGTGCACTCCTCGTCCTCGGCGTTCCACGGTTCGAGGGTGGTGATCCAGGCGGGGTTGCGCTGGTCGAGCCGGCGGACGCTCTCGCGGCGACGGCCGTCGTAGAGGGCCCAGCGGTCGATCAGCACGATGCCGGGGGCGGTGGGTTCGGCGCCCCCGAGCAGGGCGGGCGCCTCGGTCTCGAACTCGTGGACGGAGGCCTGGAATCCCATGCTGCGGGCGACGTCGACGGCGTCCTCGGCGAGCGGCCTGCGGGACTCCGGCCGGTAGGGCTGCCAGTCGGTGCGCCGGGCGCCGTAGTACGCGGCGCTACGGGCGGGCGGCTGTTCGCCGCGGCGGTAGGAGTAGACGGAGATGCGCAGGGTGTTGCCGGGCGGCTCGGTGCCGGCGAAGGCGCTCGGCTGGTCCTCGAAGGCGGCGGGCCGGGCGACCGGGATGATGGTCCGCTCGGCGACCTCGACGATGCGCTGGGCGAGGCGGTGGACGGCGAGTTCGTACTGCGCGCGGTAGGCGGTGAGCTTCATCAGCGCGTACAGGCCCTCGGCGGCGTAGTCGGGGCCGAAACTGCCGTGGTTGAACTGGAGTTCACTGGCGCAGCGGGGCAGCGTGTAGTGGTCCATCGCGACCCAGAGCACCGGGACGATGCCGCTGGTCACCTCGCCGTCCTGCCACCGCTGGTAGACCGGCCGCTGGCTGAAGATGTGCCATTCCTGGCCGCAGGCATGGCTCTTGAAGTAGCGGGGCGAGTAGAGCGGCACGAAGACCCGGCAGGAGGCGAGTTCGCGGGCGAGGCGTTCGGCCCAGAACTGCCCCTGGTGCATGGACTGGTCCATGAATCCGACCGGGACGCCCTCGGGGACGTCGGTCAGTTCGGTGATCGCCTCGCACAGGTCGTCGTAGAGCCTGGCCACCCAGTGGTTGGGGTCTCCCGCCTTGCCGGTGGCGCGCGGGGTGTGGGCGTAGCTGAGGAAGAAGTACGGCCGCGCGGCGTCCTTGCCCCATCCCCCCGGGCTGTTCACACACGCCTCCCCCGAGACCGTTCGCAACCTGACCCCCAACGGGGATCAGTCTAGGAAGGTCACCTTCCCTGAGGGAATAGCGCGTGAACGTGTCAACGGCGGCGCGTTTCGATGTAGTTGCGCGCCGCATCCACTCCCGCGCGGATCGGTACGAGCCAACAGTCTGCGTCGCCGAGCCGACCCTGGCGCAGGCCCGCGATAGTGCTCCGCAGGACGGGACCCATCGGCATGAAGTGCTCGTCGACCAGCTTGACGGCGTTGAAGTGCTCCCAGTGCCCGCCGTCCTCCTTCGACACCACACAGCCGTACACCTGCCGGGGCGGGTCGGGCAGTTGGTACTCGGCGAGGTGGAATGCGGTGCAGCACCACACCGGCAGGCCGATCAGCAGGGCCCGGGCCGAGGGGTCGTCGTAGAGCTTCTGAGTGGGCGAGTCGGGGCCGAGATGGCTCTCCAACCGGTGGTCGGCCATGAGCTTTTCGGCTGCGGGACCGAGGGCCGCGAAGGAGGTCTGCGGGTGGCCGCTGCGGATCGCTCCGCGCTGCAGACGGACGAACTCGGGGAACCAGCCGAGGACACGCGAGGTCGGAGTGGTCTCCGGGTCGTACGGCGGCATCACCCGTTTGTGGGCGGCCTCCTGTTCGAGCGTCATGCCGGCGGTGACGTCGCGGGCGAGGCGCGAGGTGTCGCTGTTCTCCGGGGAGGCGGTGTAGACGACCACCGTCCCCTCGGCGGCCACCGTCCCCTTCTCCTCGTCGACCTCCCGCAGGGCCTGCTGCAGGGCCTTCAGCAGTGTCTCGGCGCCCTCGGCGAGTTCGCCGAGCCGCCGCAGCGAGGACTGCACCAGGACGGTAGTGCCGGTGGCGAGGCCCATCGCCTTCAGCTGTCCGGCCAGTTGGTCCACCGTCCAGGGCTCGCGCGGCGGGCCGCCGACCGGGCGCTCGACCCGTTCCACCACCGGCGGGCCGCCGGCCTCGGGGAGGGTCGGGAACGCCGCTGTTGCCGGTTCGGCGACGGTGGTGGACACAGCGGGCTCCTCCTGGCGGGCCTCGGTCAGCGGGTGGTGTGAGCAGCCTGTCGACGAACGCGGTCCTCGGCGGCCCGGGCGCGGGCGGCGGCCTCGGCGGCGGCGCCGACCGGGACGGTCAGCCACGGCTCGACCGCGGCGCGCATCCCGTCGATCAGGCGTTTGCCGAGGCCGGTCAGGGAGCCGCTGGCGCCGAGGTCCTCGACCGCCGTCGCGGTGTGGCCGCGCCAGACGGCGAGCTGCAGGCGGGCGTGCTCGGCCGCGGCGCCGGGCAGGCCGTCGTAGGTCCGGACCCTGGTGCCCCAGAACTCGGTCACCGCGAGGTGGGCGTAGGTGCCCTGCAGCAGGCCCTCCAGCGGGCGGGGGTCCGGCCGCCAGGGTGCGTGGTAGAGCCGGTCGTCGGTGGGGTCGAACAGCTCGTGCCGGTCCAGCACGGCGCCCAGCTTGACGTGCTGGAACTCGTGGACGAGCAGCAGGGCGAGGATCGGCGCGGTGGCCGGGCGGGCGATGCCGACGGCGCCGAAGGCCTGCCGGGCGGCGGCGCTGACGTCGCGGCCCTCCGGGCCGGGGCGCAGCGGGGTGACGGTGGAGAGGCCGGCGGCGAGGCCCGGGGCGTGGTCCGGCAGGTCGCGGCCGATGAGCTCCCAGGCCTCCCGGAGGCCTCCCGTCCACCCGAGCAGTTCGTCCTCGGCGAGCCGGTCGGCGACCGGCCACTGGTGGCTGTCGCGCTGCGGGTCGGTGTCCTCGAGGGCGACCGTCCAGCCGGGCAGGGCGACCCGGCGGACGGGCTGCCAGGCACCGCCGGCCGGGGTGTCCCAGCCGACGGTGGTACCGCGCACGGTGAAGCCGTCGGCGGTGGTGGTCAACCGGGCCTCGCCGGCCCCGCCGACGACCAGCCGGCCGAGCGTGGGCAGGTGCACGGCGCCCTCGCGGACGGGCACGGGCAGGTCGACCTCGACCCGGGCGCGCAGTGCCGCGGCGGCGGCCAGCTCGGCGAGGCCGCCCAGGTCGGCGCCGCGCTCGCCGCGCAGGCAGCGGGCGGCCCAGGCGCGCGCGTAGGGGTGGCCGAGGACGGCGTCCAGGGCGTGCGGGGCGCGGCCGTCGAGGTCGGCGAGCAGCTGCCAGGCGTCGGGGCGGCCGTCGGCGAGGGCGGCGAGCATCCGCCGGGTGAGCCCGAGTTGCGCGCCGGCGAGGGCCTTGACAGTGGCGCGGTCGCCGTACCCGGCGGCCAGTTGGTCGAACTGCTCGTCCGTCAGGTCGGGTTCGACGGGGCCGGCCTGGGCGGGCACGGTGGCTGCCGGGCCGATCCGGTCGCGGACGGTGGTGATGAGCTGCATGAGGTCTCCGCAGAAGACCGAGGGGTTGGCGAAGCCGCTGCCGGAGCGGTAGCGGTGGGCGTACAGGCCGCCGCCGCAGGAGCGGACGACGGGACAGCCGCGGCACTGCCCGCTCAACCCGGCGAGCCCGGACTGGCGTTCGCGCATGCCGGGGTGGTCGGCGACCTGGTCGAGGGTGTGCTCGAGCACGGTGAAGCCGGTGGCGGGGGCTCCGTCGTAGGCGGTCTTGAGGCTGTCGGCCTGCTCGAAGCTGCCGTCGGTCTCGACGACGACGAGGTCGGCCGGGTCGAGCCCGAGGGACTCGGTGAGGCTGGAGCGGCCGCGCAGGGTGCGGTGGACGGACTCGAAGGTGCGCACCGGCACCGGGCGGCCGTCGGCGAGCCATCGCTCGTGGATCGCGAGGAGCCAGTCGGCGTAGGGGTGCGGGCCGAGCCGCTCCGGCCGCGGCGGCGGGGTGTCCCAGGTGGCGTGCGGCAGCAGGAAGTCGATCCGGGGCGGTTCGAGGGCCACCAGCGCCTCGTAGACCGCGATCGGGTCGTTCTCGACGTCGATGGTGCACAGCAGCCCGGCGTAGAGGTGGCGGTACTCGGGGCGGCGCAGCAGGTCGAGGGCGGCGAGCACCTTGGCGTGGCTGGAGCGGCCGTCGGCGAACCGCCGGTGGCGGTCGTTGGAGGCCCGGTCGCCGTCGAGCGACACGCCGACCTTGATGCCGTACTCGGCGAAGAGATCGAGGAACGCGGCGCTCAACAGCACCGCGTTGGTGTGGATCCGCAGGTCGAGGGCGCACCCGGGTGGCAGCGCCCGGTGCAGCTCCTCCGCGGCCAGGCGGAGCGTCGCGGGGCCCGCGAGCAGGGGCTCCCCGCCGTGCAGCACGACGTGCACGGCGGGCAGGGCGTGGGCGCGGGCGTGTTCGGCGATCCGTTCGGCCGTCCGGGCGAGGACCTCCCCGGGGACGGCCTTCGGCTTTCCGCGCCAGCTGGTGTCGGCGTGCTCGTAGACGTAGCAGTGGTCACAGGCGAGATCGCATCGACTGTGGACCTTGATCACGAACTGCGAGAACGGCACCACCGGCGCGGCAGCCGCGTCGTGCGGACTGCCGGACGCTGTCACGCGCGTCAGATGGACGAGTTGAACGCGGCTACGGCCACCTGGCCGGCATCGGCGCCGGGCAGTGCGCGGTGCAGCTGCGCGGTCAGTTCGTCCGAACCCAGTGCGGCGAGCGCGGCAAGGGAGGGCCGTGTGACGGCCTCCTCGGCGGATGCGTCGTCGACAGGCCGGGTGGCGAGTGCAGCGACCATGGGGAGACTCGATTCTGCGAGGTCAAATGCGCCAATGGGGAAAAACGACATGCGGGGCGCGCGTCTCCGGCCGATGCGGCGAGAACCTGCCGTCCGGCCTGGGGCCTGCGGCCCTATGATGAAGTAAAGCGCAATTCCCGGGCCGGTGACGAGTTATCAGCGTTTCCGGTCGATCGGCATCGGGTAAAACCGTTCGTTCGGGTTAGCAGGCGCGGCAGTGCGCTCGATCAACGGCAGTGCGCTCGATCAGGGACACAGCCGCTCGACGCGCCAGCCGTCACTCTCCGCGACGAAGAACAGGCGATCGTGGAGCCGGTTCTCCCGGCCCTGCCAGAACTCGACCGTCTCGGGCACGACGCGGTAGCCGCCCCAGAACGGGGGGACGGGGACGCCCTCGCCCTCGGGGTAGCGGGCGGCCAGGTCGGCGTAGCGCTGTTCCAGGACCTCGCGGCCGGCCACCGGGCTGGACTGCTCGCTGGCCCAGGCGCCGAGCTGGGAGCCGTGCGGGCGGGTGCGGAAGTAGGCGGCGGTCTCGTCCCGGCCGACCTTCTCGACGCGGCCGCAGACGATCACCTGCCGGGCCAGCTCGATCCACGGGAAGAGCAGCGAGGCCTGCGGGTTGACGGCCAGTTCGGCGCCCTTGCGCGATCCGTAGTTGGTGAAGAAGACGAAGCCGCGGAGGTCGAATCCCTTGAGCAGCACGGTGCGGGAGCTGGGCCGGCCGGCCGCGTCCGCCGTGGAGAGCACCATCGCGTTGGGCTCGACCACGCCCGCCTCGTCCGCCTCGTGGAACCACCGGGTGAACTGGGTCACCGGGTCCGCCGCCAGATCGCCCTCCGCCAGCCCTTCGTGCTGGTAGTGCTTGCGCATGACGGTCAGGTCCGGGCCCGGCCGGGGTTCGGTCGGCGCGGTCAGGGCAGTCGGGGGTCGTTCCGCGGTAGGCACGGCAACATCATCCCGTACGACAAGCGTTGCGGACGGCTGCGTCCCGGCAAACCGCAGGGGGAGTTAAGGTGTCCCGCCATCGCTTGGCCTGCCGCAACCCCGGGAATCGTCCGGTATGAACCGGATTTTCCCCCGGTGTCCGCCGACGGCGCCGGACACCGGAGGGTCGAGCGCTCCCATGGGGGAAACATCACCGTCGTGGTGTATGGCGCAATGCACGCCGTGCCTGCAAGGCTGACACCGAGTGCCAACCCACCCGCGGTCACCCGGCCCGCCGCACCACTCACTGCGGCCCGCCGGATCGGATCATTGAAGGAGCCGTCTGATGTCCGACTTCGTACCAGGACTCGAAGGTGTCGTCGCCTTCGAGAGCGAGATCGCCGAACCCGACCGTGAGGGCGGCGCGCTGCGCTACCGCGGCGTGGACATCGACGACCTGGTGGGCCACGTCTCCTTCGGCCACGTGTGGGGCCTGCTGGTGGACGGCAAGTTCAACCCCGGCCTGCCCGCCGCCGAGCCGTTCCCGATCCCGGTGCACTCCGGCGACATCCGGGTCGACGTGCAGTCCGCGCTCGCCATGCTCGCCCCGGTCTGGGGCCTCAAGCCGCTGCTCGACATCTCCGCCGAGCAGGCCCGCGACGACCTCGCCCGGGCCGCCGTGATGGCGCTCTCCTACGTCGCCCAGTCGGCCCGCGGCCAGGGCCTGCCGATGGTGCCGCAGCGCGAGATCGACAAGGCCGAGACGGTGGTCGAGCGGTTCATGATCCGCTGGCGCGGCGAGCCCGACCCCCGCCACGTCAAGGCCGTCGACGCCTACTGGACGTCCGCCGCCGAGCACGGCATGAACGCCTCCACCTTCACCGCCCGCGTCATCGCCTCCACCGGCGCCGACGTCGCCGCCGCGCTCTCCGGCGCGGTCGGCGCGATGTCCGGCCCGCTGCACGGCGGTGCGCCGTCCCGCGTGCTCGGCATGATCGAGGAGATCGAGCGCACCGGCGACGCCGTCGGCTACGTGAAGAAGGCGCTGGACAAGGGCGAGCGCCTGATGGGCTTCGGCCACCGCGTCTACCGCGCCGAGGACCCGCGCGCCCGCGTGCTCCGCCGCACCGCCAAGGAGCTCGGCGCCCCGCGCTTCGAGATCGCCGAGGCGCTGGAGAAGGCCGCGCTGGAGGAGCTGCACAACCGCCGCCCCGACCGCGTGCTCGCCACCAACGTGGAGTTCTGGGCCGCGATCATGCTGGACTTCGCCGAGGTCCCGGCCCACATGTTCACCTCGATGTTCACCTGCGCCCGCACCGCCGGCTGGTCGGCGCACATCCTGGAGCAGAAGCGCACCGGCCGGCTCGTGCGCCCCTCCGCGCGCTACGTCGGCCCCGGCCCGCGCAGCCCGCACGACGTCGAGGGCTACGACTCGATCGCACACTGACGAATCGCCCTTCCGGGCGGGTCCGGGCATCCCCGGGCCCGCCCGGAACGGGCGGGGATCACATCTCAGCGGGCGGACGTCCGCCCCCGCACCACCCCCCGGGGCAGTAGGCTGCGGCCGTGGCCCAGATCCAGATCCCCGCTGACATCAAGCCCGCAGACGGCCGTTTCGGCTGCGGTCCGTCCAAGGTGCGCCCCGAGGCCCTGAGTGCCCTCGCCGCCACCGGAACCTCCCTGCTGGGAACCTCCCACCGCCAGGCCCCGGTCAAGAACGTGGTCAAGCGCGTCCGCGAGGGTGTGAGCAGCCTCTTCTCCCTCCCCGAGGGCTACCAGGTGGTGCTCGGCAACGGCGGTTCCACCGCGTTCTGGGACATCGCCGCCTTCGGTCTGGTGCGCGAGAAGTCCCAGCACCTGAACTTCGGCGAGTTCTCCTCCAAGTTCGCCTCCTCGGTCAAGGCCGCCCCGTGGCTGGCCGAGCCGTCCGTGATCAAGACCGAGCCGGGCACCCACCCGCTGCCGGTCGCCGAGGCGGGCGTGGACGTCTACGCCCTGACCCACAACGAGACCTCCACCGGTGTCGCCATGCCGATCCGCCGCCCCGAGGGCGCGGACGCCGGCTCGCTGGTCCTGGTCGACGCCACCTCGGGCGCCGGCGGCCTGCCGGTCGACATCACCGAGACCGACGTCTACTACTTCGCCCCGCAGAAGTCCTTCGCCAGCGAGGGCGGCCTGTGGCTGGCCACCTTCTCCCCGGCCGCCCTGGAGCGCGCCGCCGAGATCGCCGGCTCCGGCCGCTACGTCCCGCCGTTCTTCGACCTGCCGACGGCGATCGACAACTCGTCGAAGGACCAGACCTACAACACCCCGTCGATCAGCACGCTCTTCCTGCTCGCCGAGCAGCTGGACTGGCTGAACGGCAACGGCGGCCTGGAGTGGGCGGTGGCCCGCACCGCCGAGTCCTCCTCGATCCTGTACTCCTGGGCCGAGAAGTCCTCCTTCGCGCAGCCGTTCGTCGCCAAGGCCGAGGAGCGCTCGCAGGTCGTCGGCACCATCGACTTCGACGACTCGATCGACGCCGCCGCGATCGCCAAGGCGCTGCGCGCCAACGGCATCGTCGACACCGAGCCGTACCGCAAGCTGGGCCGCAACCAGCTGCGCATCGCGATGTTCCCGGCCGTCGACCCGGCGGACGTCCAGGCGCTCACCGCCTGCATCGACTACGTGGTCGAGCAGCTCTGACCGCTGCCGCGACAGCACCGAAGGGCCACCGCCGGCAGGCGGTGGCCCTTCGCCGTCCGGTGCCGGGGCCGTCCGGTGCCGGGGCTTCCGGAGCCGTCGAAGGCCGCCGGGGGTCGGGCCCCGGCGCAGGTCACTTCCGGACGAGCGAGCTGACGATCACCACTACGAGCAGCAGCACCAGCGCGCCGGTCACGATCCGCATGCGAGTCTTCGGGTCCACGCTTCGAGGTTAGTCGGTCGTCCGGGGCCCCTCGGTACCGGCCCGGGGCGACAGCCCGCCGCGGTACTCCCGCTCGCGGAAGACCGACGGCGCCACCCCGACCCGGCGGGTGAAGAGCCGGGTGAAGTAGGCCGGGTCCGGGTAGCCGACCCGGCGGGCCACCGCCGCCACCGGCAGCTCCCCCGCCGCCAGCAGCAGCTTCGCCTCGCTGAGCCGCACCGCCAGCAGGTACTCCTTCGGCCCGGCCTCCCCCACGGCGCGGACCGCACGCCGCAGCCCGGCCACCGTCAGCCCCGCCCGGCGGGCGTGCTCGGCGACCGGCAGCGGCAGGAAGGCGTCCCGGCGCAGCGCCTCCAGCACGGGCGCTCCGCGCGGGTCCAGGTCGGCCCGCTGCCGGTGCAGCTCGACCAGCAGCTCGTGCACCGCCGCGCCGGCCTCGGCGTCGACCAGCGGGCCGCCGCGGCGGCAGGCCCCGGCGATCCGGGCGACCACCCGCTGGGCGGAGTCGGCGGCGAGCAGCGGGACGAGGTCCTCCTGCGGCAGCAGGCCGAGCTCGGCGTATCCGGCGAGGCCGGGGCCGGTGAAGTCGACGAAGGACTCGGACCAGCCGCCGCCGTCCGGCGCGTAGTGGTGCGGTACGCCGGGCCGCAGCCACAGCACCGAAGGCGCCGCCACCGGGCGGCGGGAGCCGTCCCGGGCGGTGTACCAGCCGCTGCCGGAGGTGACCACGACCGCGACCCAGCGGTCCAGGGTGCGCGGGCCGACCACGGGCAGCCGGCCGCGCTGCATGCCGACGCCCAGGCAGGCCAGCCCGGTCGCCGCCTGGGCCGGGCCGGGTGTCAGGTAGTGCCACCACCGCCGCACCGCTCACCTCCGGCGACGACAGTCCAACACCCCACCGGGTTTTGTCCATGGCCGGGAGCGGGGCGTTCCTGCAGGCTGGTGGGCATGCTGACCTACGACCGGGCCGGGTTCCGGCTCGACGGCCGCCCGCTGCGCATCCTGTCGGGTGCCGTGCACTACTTCCGCACCCGCCCCGAGCAGTGGCCGCAGCGGCTGGCCGCCGTCCGCGCGATGGGCCTGAACACCGTGGAGACGTACGTCCCGTGGAACCTCCACGAACCCGCACCCGGCAGGTTCGGGCGGACGGCCGAGCTCGGCGCCTTCCTGGACGAGGCGGCACGGCAGGGGCTGTGGGCGATCGTCCGGCCCGGCCCGTACATCTGCGCCGAGTGGGACAACGGCGGGCTGCCCGGCTGGCTCACCGCCCGGGTGGGGCGGCGGGCCAGGACCTCCGACCCGGAGTACCTGGCCGCAGTGGACGCCTACTTCGACGAGGTGCTGCCGGCCGTGGTGGAACGGCAGGTGGACCACGGCGGGAACGTGCTGATGGTGCAGGTGGAGAACGAGTACGGCTCCTTCGGCAGCGACGCGGCCTACCTGCGGCACCTCGCCGAGGGGCTGGTCCGGCGCGGGGTGACCGTCCCGCTGTTCACCTCCGACGGGCCGGAGGACCACATGCTGACCGGCGGAACCCTGCCCGGTGTGCTGGCCACCGTGAACTTCGGCTCCGCGCCCGAGGAGGCCTTCGCCGCGCTGCGCCGGCACCGGCCCGATGACCCGCCGTTCTGCATGGAGTTCTGGAACGGCTGGTTCGACCACTGGGGCGAGCGGCACCACACCCGCGGCGCCGCGGACGCGGCCGACACGCTGCGCCGCGTCCTCGCCGCGGGCGGCTCGGTCAACCTCTACATGGCGCACGGCGGCACCAACTTCGGCACCGGCGCGGGCGCCAACCACGCCGACCCGCCGTTCAACTCGACCGGCTGGACGCACTCGCCGTACCAGCCGGCCACCACCTCCTACGACTACGACGCACCGCTGGACGAGCGGGGGGCGCCGACCGCCAAGTTCGCGCTGTTCCGCGAGGTGCTGGCGGAGTTCGCCGCCGCGCACCCCGACGAGGCCCGCTTCCTCGACGACCGGGAGCCCGCCCCGCCGGAGCTGCCGCCGGTGCTGGGGGCGGCGGTCGTGGAGCTCGCCGAGACGGCCCCGCTGCCCTTCGGGGAGGCCGTCCACGCCCCGGTGCCACCGCTGTTCGAGGAACTCGGCCTGGAGCACGGGCTGGTCCGCTACCGCACCCGGGTGCCGGCCGGGCGCCCGGAGCTCCCGCTCACCGTGGAGGGCCTGCGCGACCGGGCGGTGCTCCGGGTGGACGGCGTACGGGCGGCCGAGCTGGAGCGCGGCATCCCGCAGCCGGAGACGGCCGTACCGGGCGGGGTCACCGTGGAGCTGCTGGTGGAGTCGCTCGGCCGAGTCAACTACGGCCCGCAGGTCGGCGAGACCAAGGGGCTCGACGGCGTCCGGCACGAGCGGCAGTACCTGCACGGCTGGCAGGCCGAGGCACTGCGGCTGGACCCGCTGCCGGACGCGGAGTTCGGCCCCGAGGCGGACGGGGGCGCGGCGGACGGCGAGCGCCTGGCCCGGGGGGCGCTCGTCCTGGAGTCCACCGGTGACGCCTTCCTCGCCGTACCGGGCGGCGTGCACGGCCTCCTGTGGGTGAACGGCTTCCTGCTGGGCCGCTACGACGGCAGGGGCCCGCAGACCACCCTGTACTGCCCGCAGCCGCTGCTGCGCCCGGGCCGCAACGAGATCACCCTCCTGGAGCTCGGGAACGCCCGCCCGCGCAAGGTCGAACTCCGCCCCGCCCCGGACCTAGGCTGACGGGCGGGCAGCCCCGTCAGGACGCTTCCCAGTGGGCCAGGGGCCAGGCGCCGAGGCTGCGGTAGCGGGAGGGGCCGAAGCCGGTCTCGCTGTGCATGAGGTGGATCTCGGCAGCTTCCCACTCCAGGCCGCGGAAGCCGTCCAGGCCGGCCGCGAGGTGCTGCAGTTCGGAGGCGGCCACCCGCTGCTCGGCGCGGCGGCGGCCACGGCTCGACCCGGCCCTGGCCAGCGTGAGGTGCGGGTGGAAGCCGTACTGGTCGGTCTCGATGCCCACGTCGCCGACGGCGCCGCGAACGGCCTCGGCGAGCCGCCGCAGCGCCCACACCTCGCCGTCCACGCCTGCCCACAGCACCCGGTCGCCGAAGGTGCCTGCGCCGGCCAGCCGCAGCCGGTGCGCGCCGTGCTCGCCGGCCGTCCGGGCGAGCACCGCCTCCAGTTCGGGGACGTCGGTGACCGGTACCTCCCCGAGGAAGGCCAGGGTGAGGTGCCAGCCCTCGATGCCGCTCCAGCGCAGCCGTTCCGCGCCGGGCAGCTCCCGGACGGGGGCCGCCGCGTCGACCAGTTCCTGCACCGCCTCACTCGGCGGGTTGACCGCCACAAAGAGCCTCATGCGCCCCATCTTCCCCGCAGGCCCCCTTCCCGTGGCGGTGTTCGGCGACTAGAACCGTCCGTATGAAGATCAGAACGGGAGGCCCCGAGGACGCGGCCGACACCCTCGCCCTGCTCGACGCCGCGGTGGCCTGGCTGGCCGCCCGCGGCCGGACCGGCCAGTGGGGCGACCGGCCGTGGACGAGCCGGCCGGCCGCGGTGGAGCGCGTCCACCGCTACGCCGGCGACCACCTGCTGCGCGCCGCCGAGGACGCCGACGGGCGCACGGTGGGCGTCTGCGTGCTCGCCGAGGAGGCCCCGGAGTACGCCACCGCGGCCGGCGAGCGGGAGCTGTACGTCCGGCTGCTGGTCACCGACCGCGGCCGGGCCGGCTCCGGGATCGGTGCGGCCCTGGTCGCGGACGCCGTCGAGGAGGCCCGCCGCCGCGGCATCGGCCTGCTGCGGGTCGACTGCTACGCGGGCGACGACGGCAAGCTGGTCGCCCAGTACGAGCGGCTGGGGTTCACCCCCACCGACGCCTTCGAGGCGGTCCGGCCGGGCGGGCCGTGGCCGGGGCAGATCCTGGCGATCCGGGTCTGAGCACGGCCCCGCCGGGCCGCACCTGCGCGGTGCGGGCCGGCCGGGCCGGCTGGCCGCTCAGCAGGCGGTGGCCAGGTCCTTCCTGGGCAGGGTGCGCGGCACCACCGCCACCACCCGGCCGCCCGCACCGGGGTGCAGGTCGACACGGACCCTCAGGTCGGCGGCGCGGGCCAGCACCACGGCGACCACACCCGCGGCGGCGGCCGACACCAGGCCGCAGGCGAGCAGGCCGAGCCTCGGCCCGTACGCGGCGGTGACCCAGCCGACCAGCGGGGCGCCGATCGGGGTGCCGCCGGTGAAGACCAGCACCAGCAGGCCCATCACCCGGCCGCGGACGGCGGGCTCGGTGCCCAGCTGGAGGGCGGCGTTGACCGAGGTGTTGAAGGTCAGGCCGAAGACGCCGATCAGCATGAGCAGGGCCGCGAAGGTCCAGTAGCCGGGCGCGAACGCGGCCAGGACCTCCAGGGTGCCGAAGGCCACTGCGGCGCCGACCAGCCGGCGCAGCCTGGGGGCGCCGCGCCGTGCGGCCAGCAGCGCACCGGTCAGCGAGCCGACGGCCATCGCGGTGTTGAGCAGGCCGTACTCGCCCGCGCCGACCCGGAAGGTGTCGTAGGCGAAGCCGGACAGCAGGGTCGGGAAGTTGAACCCGAAGGTGCCGATGAAGCCGGCCAGCACCATCGGCCACAGCAGCTCGGGCCGCTCCCGGACGTAGCGCAGGCCCTCGCGGAGCTGGCCCCGCTGCCGGGCGACCGGTGCGGTCGGGCGCAGTTCGCTCTCCCGCATCGCCAGCAGGCCGCCGATGACGGCGGCGAAGGACAGTGCGTTCGCCGCGAACGCCCAGCCGCTGCCGACCGCGGCGATCAGTAGACCGGCGACGGCCGGGCCGACCAGGCGGGCGGTCTGGAAGTTGGCGGCGTTCAGGCTGACCGCGTTGGGCAGGTCGCGGGCGGGCACCATCTCGCTGACGAAGGCCTGCCGGGTCGGGTTGTCGACCACGGTGACCAGGCCGAGCAGCAGCGCGAAGACGTACACGAGGCCGGCGGTCACGGTGCCGGTGACGGTCAGTACGGCGAGGCCGGCGGCGAGCAGGCCCATGGCGCCCTGGGTGGCGAGCAGCAGCCGGCGCTTGGGCAGCCGGTCGGCGAGGACGCCGCCCCACAGGCCCAGCAGCAGCATCGGCAGGAACTGCATCGCGGTGGTCACACCGACCGCGAACGGGCTGCCGGTGAGGCTCAGCACCAGCCAGTCCTGGGCGATGCGCTGCATCCAGGTGCCGGTGTTGGAGACCACCTGGCCGGCGAAGTAGTAGCGGTAGTTGCGGATGCGGAGGGAGGAGAACATCCCCCCGGGCCGGGTGAAGCGTGCCCCGGTGGGGCTGCCCGTTGCGGGGCGGGGTGCGGCGGTGGTGGCCGCCGCGGTGCGTTCGTCGGGGTCGTCGTCGCCGGTGCCGGGCAGGCCCACGGGTGCGGGCGCCTGGCTCTCGGCGGTCGCAGCGCGGTCGGCTGCGGGGTCTGCGGTGAGGTCGTCGGTACGGGTGGCGGCGGCGCTGGCTGCGGCCGGCGGTGTCAAGGTGTTCTCCCCTCGGGGCGCGGCGACGGGCAGGTGCGTCGCAGCGCGGCTGGTGTCGCGGATGTGTCCTGCGGTGATGCGGTACTCCTTCGTTCGGGTGCCGTGAGACGTCGTGCTCCTCGGAGTGCGCGAGTCAGAGGTGCGCGAGCTTGTAGAGCGCCGGTGCCGCCGCGCGGACCAGCGCCCATTCCTCCTCGGTCAGCCCTTCGGCCAGTTCGGCCAGCCAGGCGTTCCGCCGCCGCCGGCTCTCCATGAGGATCGCCTCGGCCTGCTCGGTGCTGCTGACGACCACCTGGCGGCGGTCGTCCGGGTGCGGCTCGCGCCGCACCAGCCCCTTCTCCTCCAGCATCGCGATGATCCGCGTCATGGACGGCGGCTGGACGTGCTCGCGCCGGGCGAGCTCGCCAGGGGTTGCCTTGCCGCAGCGCGCCAGGGTGCCGAGCACCCCCATCTCCGTGGGGCTCAGCGACTCCTCGACACGCTGGTGTCTCAGCCGACGGGCAAGGCGCATCGTGGACGAGCGCAGCTGGCTGATCGCTGCAAGATCGTCCTCGGACATCTCGGGCATGGTCATTAGCCTACGTCATTACCCTCTCTAAGGAAAATCCTTTACGGGCCCGGCCGCCCACCCGCAGGCACCATGCGGAGGCGCGCGGGACATCGCGTCAATCTCCGGTGACGAGATCTTGCCCCTAACGTGAAGTACCGCTGATGACCTGCGAGTTCACCGAATCTCCCGGCGTTGCCCACGAGCGGAGGGGGTGACTAGGGTTCGATATTGTCAGGAACACAGCACGCCGGCACTGTGCACCCCTACTCCGCCCCGGGAGTCCTCTTGGGTCACATCCACCACGCTGTCTACGGCTGGGTGACACCGGCGTCCTCGTACCTCATCGCCTGCCTCGGCGCCCTGGTCGCCCTGCGCAGTACCCGCTGGGCCCTGCTCGCCGAGGGGCGCTCCAAGCGCAACTGGCTGCTGCTCGGGACGGTCTCGCTCGGCGGGGGCATCTGGAGCATGCACTTCGTCGCCATGCTCGGCTTCGCCGTGAGCGGCGCCGAGATCCGCTACAACGTCCCGCTGACCCTGGCCAGCCTGCTGGTCGCCATCGGCTTCGTCGGCATCGGCCTCTTCACCGTCGGCCACAGCACCCGGCCGCGGGGCGCCCTGCTGGTCGGCGGCGTGGCCACCGGCCTCGGCGTCGCGGCGATGCACTACATGGGCATGGCCGCGGTGCGGCTGCCCGGCCGGCTGAGCTACGACCCCGTACTGGTCGGCGCCTCCGTCGCGATCGCCGTCCTCGCCGCGACCGCCGCACTGTGGGCGGCGCTGAACATCAAGGGGACCGCGGCCGTCATGGCGGCCTCCCCGGTGATGGGCGTGGCCGTCTGCGCGATGCACTTCACCGGCATGCTCGCGGTCTCGGTGCACCTCACCGACACCGACCGCACCCCGTCCGGCCCGGTCGCGCTGCAGTTCGTCTTCCCGCTGGCGGTCGGCTTCGGCACCTACGTCTTCATCAGCGCCCTGGCCTTCGCGGTGGCACCGAGCAAGCAGCACCGCCCGCAGCCCGTGCTGACCGGCCCGGCCGCACCGCTGCCGCCGAAGAAGGCCGCCCGCCGGGCGCCGGACGACTGGCCGGAGTGGCCGCTGCAGGGCGCGAGGTCCCGGCAGGACGACCTCGGCTCCCCGTACGGCCAGGGTGCCTTCGGCCAGCGCAGCGGCCGGCGGGCCCGGCCCACGACCTCCGCCCCGGTCTCGGGCCGCGTCGTCCCGGCCTGGTCCGGCCCCCAGCCCGACGACCAGCCCCGCTACTGAACCGGTCGGGCCACCCGGGGGCGCGGTTCTCCGCGCCCCCGGGTGGCCCTCACGCCCCGGCGGGGAGCCTCAGCCCCGCAGGTGTTCCGGGGTGGCGGTGGGGCAGACCTTGTGGACGAAGTCCCGCCGCAGGCGGTGGTAGGGCTCGTCCGGAGCGGTGAAGTTGCGCCGCATGTGCGCCAGCTCCTCCGCACGGTAGGCGGAGAGCGGCTTCTCGGCCTCGTCCGCGGCCCGGCGGCGCTTCTTCTCCAGCAGCCGGGTGCCGAGTTCGGGCGAGGCGGCGATCGCTGCGGCCTCCCGTTCCACCCAGCGGCGGAACTCCCCTGCGCTGCCGCGCCGGACGCGGTCGACCAGCCCGATCTCCCCGGCCTCCCGGGCGCCCACCGGCAGTGCGGCGGTGGTGAGCCGGCGGGCGTTCTCCTCGCCGACCCGGCGGGGCAGCGTGTACGTCCAGTACTCGGAGCCGTACAGGCCCATCAGCCGGTAGTGCGGGTTGAGCACGGCGGAGGCCCGGCACCAGACCTCGTCGGCGGCGGCGGCGAGCATCATGCCGCCGGCCGCGGCGTTGCCGGCCAGCGCCGAGACGGTGACCTTGTCGGTGGTGGTGAGGATCGCCTCGACCAGGTCGTCCATGGCGTTGATGTTCTGCCAGGACTCCTCGGCGGGGTCGGCGGCGGCCTCGATGGTGTTGAGGTGGATGCCGTTGGAGTAGAAGTCCCGGGCGGGGCCGAGCACGATGACGCCGGTGGGCCGGGTGCAGGCCTCCCGGTAGGCGGCGAGCAGGCGGCGGCACTGCTCGGTGCTCATCGCGCCGCCGGGGAAGGCGAATTCGAGGTGGCCGACGCCTGCGTGCTCGCGGTAGCGCAGTTGGGACCAGGTGGTGCGGCGGGCCGCGTCGTAGGGGGTGACGGGCACCTCGGGCACCCCGGCGAGGAGGTCGCCGAGCACCTGGGCGGCGGGCAGCTTGAAGGTGGCCGGACCGCCGGGGGTGCGGCGCGGGCGCAGCTGCGGGATCCACACGGCGCCGTCGGCGGTGGCGCGGCAGACCGCGCCCTCGCGGGTGGCGAGGACGGTGCCGGCCGCGCCGCGCAGCACGTCCTCGGGGTGGCCGCCGTGCAGGAAGTACTCGCGGCCGTACAGCTCGTCGAGGACGCCCGGCTGGGAGTCGCCAGAGCGGAGTCTGCGCAGCACGGTGGCGGTGTCGTCGCGGGCCCAGTCGATCCGGCGGTACTCCTGGGCGTGGTAGGGCCGCAGGCGGCCGCGGACGTCCCAGCGGGTGTAGTCGAGCGGCTCCGGTTCGAACCAGCCGCTCTCGTACCGCTCGACGGCGAGCAGGACGGCCTCCAGGGCGGCGTCGGCGACCTCGTTGCGGTAGGCCTCGCTCTTGCCGCAGGACGGCAGGGTGAAGGGGACGGAGGCCCAGATCGGGCCGGCGTCCATCTCGGCGACGGCCTGGAGCACCGTGACGCCCCACTCCTCGGCGCCCTCGTGGATGGCCCAGTCGAGGGAGGAAGGGCCGCGGTCGCCCTTGGGGCCGGGGTGGACGATCAGCACGGTGTGCCGGCTCCACACGTCCTCGGGGACGGCCCGGGTGAGCATCGGGGCGAGGACGAGATCGGGGGCGAAGCCGCTCACGGCGGCGCGGACTGGCTCGTCGCCCAGGGCGAGCTCGACGGCCACGGTGTGGCCGCGGCCGCGCAGCTCGGTGTGGACGCGCTGGGTGAGGCTGTTGAAGGCGCTGGCGACCAGCAGGATGCGCAAGGTGGCCCTCCGACGACATGTCAGCGGTTGTGGGGGGATGGCCCGTCCGGTCGGCTCCGGGTGCCCGACTGCCTACCCGGGTGCGCTGCCCGCGGCACCGGGGCGGGGCGTCCGGGTCGGGGGTCCGGGCTGCCGCGCGGCGGGATTTCGGCCATCCAAGCATGGTCATGCACACGCAAGTTGCCAGATCGGGGCGTGTCGCCACGCCTTGCACAACACCCGCCCCGAACACGCGCCCCCTTCGTCGAATCGACGCCGGATCGCCACCCGCACGCCCCCTTGTGCGCTGCTCCGCGCCTCCCCCCGGCGGCCCGCACGCCGGCCCGGGAACGCCGACGGGCCCTCCCCCGGTGTCGGGGAAGGGCCCGTCGGCGGCGGCGCGGATCAGAGCAGGCCGAGCGCCGGCATCAGGTAGTAGAAGGCGAACACCGCGGACACCGCGTACATCGCCACCGGCACCTCGCGGCCCCGGCCGGCGGCCAGGCGCAGCACGCAGAAGGCGATGAAGCCCATGCCGAGGCCGTTGGTGATGGAGTAGGTGAACGGCATCAGGACGATGGTCAGGAAGGCCGGGATCGCGATGGTGTGGTCGGCCCAGTCGATCTCCTTGATCGAGTTGGCCAGGATCAGGAAGCCGACGGCGACCAGCGCCGGGGTGGCCGCCTGCGCGGGGACCATGGTGGCGACCGGGGTGAGGAAGAGCGCCAGCAGGAACAGCGCGCCGGTGACGATCGAGGCGAAGCCCGTCCGCGCACCCTCGCCGACGCCCGCGGTGGACTCGACGTAGCAGGTGTTGGCGGAGCAGGAGGTGGCGCCGCCGGCGGCGGTGGCGATGCCGTCCACCATGAGGATCCTGTTGATGCCCGGCAGGTCGCCCTTCCCGTCCAGCAGGTGCGCCTCGTCGGCGACGCCGAGGATGGTGCCCATCGCGTCGAAGAAGCAGGACATCAGGACGGTGAAGACGAACAGCGCACCGGTGAGCGCGCCGGCGTGGTGGAAGCCGCCGAACAGGTCGACCTCGCCGACCAGGCCGAAGTCGGGGGCGGCGACCGGGCTGCCGGGCCAGGTCGGCACGGTGAGGCCCCAGCCCTGGCCGAGACCGGCGACCTGCTCGACCACCAGGGCGACCGCGGTGGCGGCGACGATGCCGATCAGGATCGCGCCCGGCACCTTGCGGACCAGCAGCACGAGGGTGAGCACCAGGCCGAGCACGAAGACCAGCACCGGCCAGCCGGTCAGGTGGCCGCTGCCGCCGAGCTGCAGCGGGACGGTGGTGTGCGCGGCGTCCGGGATGCGGCTGACGAAGCCGGCGTCGACCAGGCCGATCAGGGCGATGAACAGGCCGATGCCGATCGCGATGGCCTTGCGCAGGCCGAGCGGCACCGCGTTCATCACCCGCTCGCGCAGGCCGGTGGCGACCAGGACGAGGATGGCGAGGCCCGCGAGGACGACCATGCCCATCGCCTCGGCCCAGGTCATCCGCGGGGCGAGCTGGAGGGCGACGATGCTGTTGACGCCGAGGCCGGCCGCGAGGGCGATCGGCACGTTGCCGACGACGCCCATCAGCAGGGTGGTGAGGCCCGCGGTGAGGGCGGTCGCGGTGACCAGCTGCCCGCTGTCCAGGTGCGCGCCGGTCATGTCCGTGGCGTTGGCCAGGATGATCGGGTTCAGCACCAGGATGTAGGCCATGGTGAAGAAGGTGGCGATGCCGCCGCGGATCTCCCGGGGCAGCGTGGAGCCGCGCTCGGTGATCCGGAAGAAGCGGTCGAGCGGGCCGGCCGGGGGCCTGGGGGAGGCGGAGGGCGCGGAGGTCGCATCGAGCACGGGCGTCGACTGGGCCTGCGGAGACATGCGGGGTCCTCGTCGGGTGGGGGCACGGGAGGAGGGACCGGGGGCAGCGCTGACCTGGTCCGCCGGCGGCCTGGGGACGTCGGAATGACGCGCGTAGCAGCAACCGGAAGCACAAGTATGAGTTTCCGCTCGTGCACACGCCATCTTCGCGCGTAGAGCAATGCCCCTTACGGCCGTTCGCGACGGAATCGGCGGTACGGGGCCGCCGCCCCGCTGCCGCCGCCCGGCCGCCCCGTACCCTAGGGGCCATGCCGAAGACCCCGCTGCGCCCCTCGCCCCCGCCCCTGGAGGCCAACGACGTCGCCATCGTCGGCGGCGGCACGGTGCTGTGGTTCGTCGCCTTCCTCGCCCTGCTGCCTTTCAAGAGCGCCCTCGAGGCCCACGGCCACGGCACCTGGCCGTGGATCTGCCTCTCCGGCGGCCTGCTGGGACTGATCGGCCTCTGGTACTGCCGGACCCGCCGGGACGCCATCCGCCGCGCCCGCGCCGCCGAGGCCGAGACCGCCGAGGGCCCCGCCACTCGTCTGGACTGACCGCTCCCCCGGCAGGGCGGCACCCGACCGGGTGCCCACCTAGAGTCGGTGCCATGACGCATCCCGCGGAGGGCACGGCCGAGGCAGGACACCCGGGACCGCCAGGGCGTCGGGGCGGGCTCACGGCGGCCGAGGTCGCCGAGCGGGTCGCCCGCGGCCAGGTCAACGACGTCCCCGTCCGCTCCAGCCGCTCCGTCCGCGAGATCGTCCGGGCCAACGTCTTCACCCGCTTCAACGCGATCATCGGCGTGATGTTCGCCATCATCCTGGTCGTCGGCCCGATCCAGGACGGCCTGTTCGGCCTGGTCATCGTGGCCAACACCGCGATCGGCATCGTCCAGGAGCTGCGCGCCAAGCGGACCCTCGACAGCCTCGCGCTGATCGGCGAGGCCCGCCCGCAGGTCCGCCGGGACGGCACCGCGCAGCCCGTGGCCACCTCCGGGATCGTGCTCGACGACACCGTGCTGCTCGGCATCGGCGACAAGGTGGTGGTGGACGGCGCGATCACCGAGGCCGACGGCCTGGAGATCGACGAGTCGCTGCTCACCGGCGAGCCCGACGCCGTCCTCAAACGCCCCGGCGACCAGGTGATGTCCGGCAGCTTCGTGGTCGCCGGCTCCGGCGCGTTCACCGCCACCAAGGTCGGCCGGGAGGCGTACGCGGCCCAGCTCGCCGAGGAGGCCAGCCGCTTCACCCTCGTCCGCTCCGAGCTGCGCAGCGGCATCAACGAGATCCTCAAGTTCATCACCTGGCTGCTGGTGCCCACCGCGATCGGGCTGATCGTCAGCCAGCTCGCCGTGGAGCGGCACGACTGGCAGGAGGCCGTCCGCCGGATGGTGGCCGGCATCGTGCCGATGGTGCCGGAGGGGCTGGTGCTGCTGACTTCGGTGGCCTTCGCGATCGGCGTGGTGCGGCTCGGCCGCAAGAAGTGCCTGGTGCAGGAGCTGCCCGCGATCGAGGGTCTGGCCCGGGTCGACACGGTGTGCCTGGACAAGACCGGCACCCTCACCGAGGGCGGCATGGACCTGCTGGAGCTGCGGCCGCTCGCCGACGGCAGCCCCGGGCCCGGCGCCGGACCGCTCGGCGAGGTGCTCGGTGCGCTCGGCGGCGCCGACGCCCGGCCGAACCCCTCGATGAAGGCCGTGATCGACGCCTACGGGCCGCCGCCGGACGGCCGCTGGCGGGTGGTCGAGGCGGTGCCGTTCTCCTCCGCCCGCAAGTGGAGCGCGGCCCGGCTCGCCGAACCGCAGGGCGGCGAGGCCAGCTGGCTGCTCGGCGCCCCCGACGTGCTGCTGCCCGCCGGACACCCGGCGCTGGCCGAGGCGGACGGGCTCGGCGCACGCGGCCTGCGGGTCCTGCTGCTCGGCCGCTCCCCGCTGCCGCTGGACGCCCCGGACCCGGCGGCCCGGCTGGAGCCGTGCGCCCTGGTGGTGCTGCAGCAGCGGCTGCGCGCCGACGCCGCCGACACCCTGCGCTACTTCGAGCAGCAGCGGGTCCGGGCCAAGGTGATCTCCGGGGACGCCGCGGTGGCCGTCGGCGCGGTCGCCGCCCACCTCGGGCTGCCCGGCGCCGACGACCCGGTGGACGCCCGGACGCTGCCCCACGACGACGAGGCGGCCTTCGCCGACACCGCCGACCGGACGTCCGTCTTCGGCCGGGTCACCCCCGCGCAGAAGCGCGACCTGGTCGGCGCCCTCCAGTCGCGCGGGCACACCGTGGCGATGACCGGGGACGGCGTCAACGACGTGCTCGCCCTCAAGGACGCCGACATCGGCGTCGCCATGGGCACCGGCAGCGACGCCACCCGGGCGGTCGCCCAGATCGTCCTGCTCGACAACTCCTTCGCCACCCTGCCGTCGGTGGTCGCCGAGGGGCGGCGGGTGATCGGCAACATCGAACGGGTCGCCAACCTCTTCCTGGTGAAGACCGTCTACTCGGTGCTGCTCGCCCTGCTGGTGGTCTTCACCCATGTGCCGTACCCGTTCCTGCCGCGGCACTCCACCGTGCTGTCCACCCTGACCATCGGCGTGCCGGCGTTCTTCCTCGCGCTGGCGCCGAACAACGAGCGGGCCCGCACCGGCTTCGTGCGGCGGGTGCTGCGGTTCGCCGTGCCGGGCGGGGTGATCGCCGGCACGGCCACCTTCACCGCGTACATGCTGGCGCGCGCCAACAACGGCACCGACCTGGAGGCCGACACCAGCGTGGCGACGCTGACGCTCTTCCTGGTCGCGATGTGGGTGCTGGCGATCGTCGCCCGTCCGTACTCGTGGTGGCGGCTGCTGCTCATCGGGGCGATGGGCGGGGCCTTCGCCCTGGTGCTGGTGGTGCCCTGGCTGTCCGACTTCTTCCAGCTGCAGCTGGCGGGCGTCCGCGACCCGTGGATCGGCGTGATCATCGCCGGGATCGCCGGCGTACTGCTGGAGATCAGCTGGCGGGTGATCGTGCTGCGCTCCGAACCGGCCGGGGACGGCGGCTGACCGCCGCCCCGGCCGGGCCCGGTCAGGACTCGTAGTCGCGGGCGTTCAGCAGCTCGTAGGCGCGGTCCGGCTCGGCCAGGGCGGCGAGGATCTCGAAGCGGCGGTGCCACTGGCCGACCGACCAGGCGAGACCGGCGGCCAGGCCCTCCGGGGTGGCCGCGTGCAGCAGGCCCGGCACCGGCGGCACCTCGAACTCGTCGTCCTCGTCGCCGGACTCGGCCTCCTCCGGGGCGTACGGCACCTCGGGGGTGTCGGCGGCGGTGTCCCAGCGCCAGTCGACGTTCGCCTCCTCGCCGTCCGGGCCGACCACCAGCAGCTCCTCGTGCTCCTCGTACGCGGCCGGGCAGCCCGGCAGCAGTTCGCGGACCACCGCCGGAACGCGGTGCAGCACGCCCTCGGACAGCACCCGGCCGCCGGCCACCTCGCTGGCCAGCGACACGTGCAGCCGCTCGGCGAGCGCCACGGCCAGCTCGGGGGCGACCGGCAGCACCGCGTGGTCGTGCAGCAGCTCCACCAGGTCGGGGGCGTCCGCGACGACCGCCTGCGAGGCGTCCACGACCACCGTGGTGTCGGGGCGGCGGCCGGTCTCCGGGTCGAGCGGGGCCAGCGCCCGGACGACGTCCAGCGGCTCGACACGCTCGGCGGGCAGCGCGGCCAGCTGGGTGTGGATGCCGTGCAGCTGGCGGTGGGTGACCTCGGAGGCGTCGTCGACCAGGCGGTCCAGCAGTTCCTCCGGGCCGTGCGGCTCGGCCAGCAGCGCGGCCAGCGTGGTCCGCACCCCGAGGGCGTGCAGGAACTGCTCGTCCAGGGTGGTGCGGGCCTCGTCGTACAGGCCGCGCAGCAGCGGGTCCGCACCCGCCGCGCGGAGGCCGGCGGGCTCGCGGCCGTCCAGCACCGGGTGGTCGCGCAGCCACCAGGCGGTGTACGGCGGCAGGTCGACGTACCGGCCGTCCGGCAGCAGGGTCCGCACCGGGTTGACCACGGCGTCCCGGTACGGCGGGCGGGCCAGCACCGCCAGCGCCTCCGGCCAGGCCGAGTCGTCGACGAGGTCCAAGTCCCGCACGGCGAGCAGTTCGGCGGCGACCGGCGGCACGCCGAGCTCGCCGCTGTCGTCGGCGTGCAGGGACTCCAGGGCGTCCTCGCACCACTCGGCGAGGCCGTCCGGCGCCTCGTCGATCAGGCCGGTCGGGGAGCCGCCGGCCGCCCGGTCGGCGGGAGCGGTCGGGTCCAGCCGCTCCAGGTCGTCCGGGTCGAGGACCACGTCCTCGGCGCGGACCAGCACGAACGCGGCCAGCGCACCGGCCGCGGCCAGCACCTCGGGGCCCCAGCGCTCCAGCAGGTCCTCGTCCACGAAGGCGGCGTCGCCCTCGCGGGCCAGGTCGGCGAGCGGGGTGTCCGGGATGATCAGCTCGCCGGCCCGGGTCAGCTCGCCCTCGTCGTCCGGCAGCGCCAGCCGGGCCAGCCACGGGTGGTCGCCCGGAGTCGCCTCCGCGGCCCTGACCAGTGCCAGCACGGCGTCCGCGAGGTCCACGGCGGCGTCGAAGTCGTCCTCGCCGACCTCCAGCGAGCGGGCGACGGCGGCCCGGACCTCCGGGGTGTCCAGCACCCCGGCCGGGGTCGCGGTCACCGCGCCGAGCTTGGCGAGCAGCGGGTGCGCCGCCTCCGGGTGGGCCAGGCGCAGGTCCAGCAGGCCGAGCGCCTCCGCCAGGGTGTCCGGGTACCCCTCGTAGCCCGCCCAGTCCGCCGGGTCCGAGGGCAGCAGCACCCGGCGCGGGCCGGTGACGGTACGGCCGTCGGCCAGCGGCACCGGCAGCGCCCCCAGCGCCTCCGGGTCGGCCCCGGCCAGCGCCGCGTACAGGTTGCGCCACCAGGCGGGCTCGCGCTCCAGGCCGCCGAGCTGGTCGACCACCTCGGCCAGCGGCACCCGCCGCACCTCCAGGGCGCGCAGCTCCGGGCGGCGCTCCAGGCCGGCCGGCAGCAGGCCGGGGAAGATCGGTGCCAGTGCGGCCACCACCGAGGTGTCGGCGCCCTCCAGCAGCGTCGCGTCGCGCGGCCGCAGCGCCGGGGTGCCGTTCTCGACCGGGCCGGGGTGCGGCAGGAACGGCGTACCGGGCAGCCGGGCCAGGATCGCGGCGCGCAGCGCGTTGTCCAGCGCGCCGTGGCCGAGCCGGCCCGGTACCAGGGACAGCGAGCCGAGGTCCGCGCCGCGGGCCCGCAGCAGGTCGGCGTAGGCGTCGGCGGCGCGCTCGGTGAGGAAGTCGGTGAGCGGGCCGGGCGCGACGTGCCGGCGGGTGGAGTCCAGCGGGTAGCCGGCGATCAGCAGCGCGGGCACGCCCAGCGGCTCGTCGCTCGGTGTCGGCGCGTGCACCACCGGGGTGGTCCGCATCTGCTGCGGCACGCCCGTGTCGGAGACCGGGACGGCCCAGGTCACCGACCAGTACGGGCGGGCGCGCTCCTCGGTGGTGCGGTCGGCGAGCAGCTCCGCCGCGACGGTGCCCTCGGCGCCGACGGTCTGCCAGACGGTGGCGCGGTCGCCGTCGGTGATGGTGACGGTGGTGATGCCGTCCGGGCGCGGGGCGTCCGCGGACCGGGTCAGCGTGCGGGCGCCGTCCGGCGTCTCCACCACGACCTCGGCCAGGCCGGGCAGGGTGAGCAGCAGCGCGTCGTCGATCTCCGCGAGCAGACGGCGGGTCAGGTCCTCGGCCGCGGCGTCGCGCAGCGGCAGCACCACGACCGTGTCGTAGCCGTCCGGGGCCGCGCCCTCCGCCGGGAAGGGCAGCCGCAGCAGCGGGACGTGGCCCTCGCGGCGGCGCAGCTCCTCGGCCAGCTGCGAACGGGCCTCGGTCAGCGCGTACGCCTCCGACAGGGACCAGCGGACCGAGCCGTGCGAGGACAGCACGGCCGGCTCGTCGGTGACGGCGAGGACGGCCGAGAAGCCGACGCCGAAGCGGCCGACGGCGGGGGCGTCCTCGGGGCGCTTGGCGGAGGCGCGGAGGGTGGAGAGCGACTCCACCGCGGTGGCGTCCAGCGGGGCGCCGGTGTTGGCGGCGGCGAGCACGCCGTCGCGGAGGATCAGCCGCAGGCGGCCGGGGGCGGTGCCGGCGCGGGCGGCGGCGTCGGCCGCGTTCTGGGCGAGCTCGACGATCAGGCGGTCGCGGTAGCCGCCGAGGGCGAGTTCCTCCTCGGCGTTGGCGTCCTCGCGGAAGCGTGCGGGGGCGGCGGTCCATGCCTCCAGGACGCGGTGGCGCAGGCCCGCCGTGTCGAAGACGTCCGCCGCCCGTCCGTCCGTACCGCCGATGATCCGAGGCTCCACTGGCCCTGCCGCCTTCCGCCGTCTGCACCCTGCGTACGGTCCGCATTCTCTCCTGTCGGGAGGACAGCTCCGGCCCGGGGGCGCTGACGGCGCACCCGGGGGCGCGGGGTGCCGAAGGGTCGCCCCCGGGCGCTCGCCGAGTGCGTCAGGCGTGGCCGAGTTCCTCTGCGGGGGCGTCGGGTTCGACGGAGCCGCCGGTGCGGTCGGGGTGGAGGGCGAGGGGCTCGACGACGGTCTCGTCGAGGATCAGCTCGGAGGGGGTGGGCGGGGCGGGCAGCACGGCCGCCTCGGAGTGGCCGCCGCAGCCGTAGCCGAAGGCCACGACCTGGCCGTCGGCGGGACCGAACTCGTTGCCGCACACGCCGAACGCCTGCCCGAGCGAGCCGCCGATCGGGATCAGGAAGCCGCAGGTGTCGCAGTTGGCCGGGGCGGCCTGCGCCATCGGCGTCTGCGGGCCGAAGGAGGTCTCCCAGCGCTCGGCGGCGAGGTGGAGGCCGAGCCGGGAGAGCACCCGGGGCCGGGCGAGGCCGAGCTCCTCGGCGACCGCGCCGATCCGGGCGCGGGCCGGGGCGGGCTGGATGTGCGGGTCGGTGAGGACGACGTCCTCCTCCGCGGCCTCGCTGATGGCGGAGTTGGGGGCGGGCTCGTCCTCGCCGCTCCAGCCGGGCTCCAGCCGCAGGTCGTCGGCGCCGGTGGGGAGGAGGTCGCCGGGGCCCATGTCGCCGGGACGCAGCCGCTCGCTCCACGGCACCCACTGCGGGGCCAGGACGGCGTCGTCGCCGGGGAGCAGCACGACCTCGTCGAGGGTGACGTTCTTGGCACGCGGGGCGCGGGCGACGGTGACCGCCCACTGCCAGCCGCGGTAGGCGGCGTCGAGGCACTCGAAGGTGTGGGTGACGACGCGGTCGGCCTCGGCGCGCGCGCCGAGGTGGGCGCCGACGGTCTCCGGTCCGACCATCTCGACGGCGGCCTGGCGGGCGAGTTCGACGGCTTCGGCACAGAGCCGGTCGGGGGTACGGCTTCGCATCGCAGCGCTCACGGCGTCGATTTCTCCCAGTCCTGTTGTCCGGCTGTCGTCCCGCGCACGGCCTGGGCCGTCCGGGTGGTTCCCGCAGGCCGCCGAAGCCGTACGAGGGGCACTTCCATTCTGCGCGACCCGGGTCAGTCCCCGGTACCGGCCGCGCCGCCCCGCCCGGTCCGTCCCGCCCCGTGCGCGCGTAGTGCAGGCTACCCGCCGGTCGGTGCCTCGGCACAGTCCGGGCTGCGCACGGCCGGTCGCGGAACCTCCGCCGGGTCACAGTCGTACGGCGGGTCATTCTCGGGCAGGATGGCGTATGTGGAGGACGAGACCCCCTCGCAGCACGGCGTGGACGCTCCGCAGCCGGAGGGTCCCTCGGGGGTGAGGGCTGTGCCTCCACAGGATGCCGGCACCCCCTCCGACGTGCCGGGCGGCACGGTTCCACCGAAGGCGGGCAAGCCGAAGAACCGGCTGTTGCGGGGGGCGTCCGCGGCGGGTGTGCGGACGGGGCGGGTGGTGCACGGCACCGGCCGCAGGATCCGGCGGGCGACCTCGGCGGAGGGCGCCGGGGAGTCGGGCCTGGCGAAGCTGATCGAGCTGCACGCGCTGAACTCCTTCGGCGACATGCTGATCACCATCGCGCTGGCCTCCACCATCTTCTTCTCGGTGCCGACCGGCGAGGCCCGCGGCCGGGTGGCGCTCTACCTGCTGATCACCATGGCGCCGTTCGCGCTGCTCGCCCCGGTGATCGGCCCGCTGCTGGACAAGCTGCCGCACGGCCGCCGTTCGGCGATGGCGATGTCGATGCTGGCGCGGGCGATCCTGGCCTGGACGATGGCCGGTTCGATCACCGGAGGGGGGATCGCGCTCTATCCCGAAGCGCTGTGCGTGCTGGTGGCCTCCAAGTCGTACGGGGTGGTGCGCAGCGTGGTGGTGCCGCGGCTGCTGCCACCGCAGTTGTCGCTGGTGAAGGCGAATTCGCGGGTGACGCTGGCCGGGCTGCTGGCGACGATGGTGGCGGCCGGGGTGGGCGGGCTGCTGCACCTGGCGGGGCCGGGGTGGCCGCTGCGCGGGGCGTTCCTGGTCTTCGTGATCGGCACGCTGATGGCTTTTCACCTGCCGCACAAGGTGGACTCGGCCAAGGGCGAGCAGCGGGCGGTGATGCACGCCGAGGGGCACGGGCCGCGGTCGTCGAAGGCGATCCTGCGGACGGTCGGCCCGTCGGTGATCCTGGCGTTGCGCGGGGTGTCCTCGCTGCGCGGGCTGGTGGGCTTCCTGGTGATGTTCCTGGCGTTCCTGATCCGCAACGAACCGCCGAGCGGGGTGCCGGAGACGTTGGCGCTGGGTGTCGTGGCGGCGTCGGCCGGGGTGGGGAACGCGCTGGGGTCGGTGTTCGGCTCGTGGCTGAAGACCCGCGGTTCGGAGGCGACGGTGGCGGCGATGCTGTTGCTGGCCGCGCTGGCGGCGGGGGCGGCGGCGCTCTGGTACAGCCTGCTGACGATGGCGATCGTGGCGGCCGCGGCGGGCATGGCGGCCTCGCTGGGGAAGCTGGCGCTGGACGCGCTGATCCAGCGGGACGTGCCGGAGTCGGTGCGGACGTCCGCCTTCGCACGGTCGGAGACGATCCTTCAGCTGTGCTGGGTGGCGGGCGGCGTGATCGGCATCTCGCTGCCGCTGAACGCGACGCTGGGCCTGGCGCTGGCGGCCGCGGTGATGACGCTGATGCTGCTGTGGACGCTGCGGTCGCTCTTCAAGGTCGGGGGGATGCGCAGACCGGCCGCTCGGCCGCGGGTGGCATAGCTCCGGCGACTCGGCCACCCCCGCGTCGCGTGATCGCGAAAGCCCGGTAGCCTCTTGCCCATGAGCCTCAGCACCCGTGCAATCGCCGCCATCGGCGCCGTGGTCGTGATCGGCGCCGGCACGGTCGGCGGTTCCATCGCGTACGCCAACAGCCAGGGCGAGCCCCCGGAGAACGTCGTCACCCTGACGGTCGGCCGCACGTCGATCACCTCGGAGCCGTTCTGCTACAACGACGGCAAGGCGCTGCAGCAGGACGTCCTGGCCAAGTGCCAGGTGGACGCGAAGAAGGCCCGCGAGGCCAACAAGCTGCCCTCCTCCGACGTGCTCGCCAGCGACCGGATCGGCGTGGGCGTGCCCCCGTCCGTGGCCGATCGCGGCTGGTTCGCCTTCACCGACGGCGGCACGCAGGGTCAGGCCCCGCTCGCCCAGGACACCCGCGGCTCCACGTGGTCCGGCTCGGTGCTCGCCTCCACGGTGCTGAACGCCTCCGGCACCACCACGGTGACCGTCGTCGAGGCCGACCAGAAGTCCCAGGAGATCCTCGGCATCTGGTACTTCGAACTCAAGACCCCCCAGGACTGACCGCAGCGTCGATGAGCCTTCCGTACGGCGACGAGCAGCCAGGCACCACGGCCGGGCTGCTCGTCGTCGTCGCCGTTCGGGCCGAGGCCGAGGCGGTGCTGCGCGGACTCGGCAGCGGCCCGCGGCCGCTTCCGCTGCCCGGCGGCGGCCTGTGGCGCGGCGGCGAGCCCGGCGGGGTGCCGGTGGACGTGCTCGCGGGCGGGGTCGGCCCGGCCGCGGCTGCCGCGGCGACCGCGGCGGCGCTCTCCGCCGGGCGGTACCGCCTGGTCGTCTCTGCGGGCATCGCGGGCGGTTTCGCCCCGCACGCACCGGTCGGCGGCACGGTGGTCGCCTCGGAGATCGTGGCGGCCGACCTGGGCGCCGACACCCCCGAGGGCTTCCTGGACGTCTCCGAGCTCGGGTTCGGCGGTGTGCGGCACCGGCCCGCCCCCGGCGCCGTCGCCCTGGCGGCGAAGGTCCTGGACGCCGTGCCGGGCCCGGTGCTGACCGTCACCACCGTGACCGGCAGCGCCGAGCGGGCCGCCGCCCTGGCGGCCCGTCATCCGGGTGCGGCCGCGGAGGCCATGGAGGGCTTCGGGGTGGCCGAGGCGGCTGCCCGGTTCGGGGTGCCCGCCCTCGAGATCAGGACCGTGTCCAACCCCGTCGGCCCGCGCGACCGCGCGGCCTGGCGGATCGGCGAGGCGCTCGCGGCCCTGGAGCGGGCCTTCGCGGCCCTGCCGTACCCGGAACTGCTCCAGGAGGCCGCCGATGGCTGAGCCGCTGCGGGTCGCGTACTCGCCGTGCCCGAACGACACCTTCGTCTTCCACGCCTGGGCGCACGGCCTGGTGCCCGGCGCGGACGCGCCCGAGGTGCTGTTCGCGGACATCGACGTCACCAACGGCATGGCCGAGCGCGGCGAACTGGACCTGCTGAAGATCAGCTACGGCCAGCTTCCCTGGGTGCTGGACGAGTACGCGCTGCTGCCCTGCGGCGGGGCGCTGGGCCGCGGCTGCGGCCCGCTGGTGCTGACCCGCGAGGCCGGCGCCGACCTCGCCGGCCGCAGGGTGGCGGTGCCGAGCGAGCGCTCCACGGCCTACCTGCTCTTCCGGCTGTGGGCGGCCGAGGCGGTCCCCGGCGGCTTCGGGGAGATCGTGGTCATGCCGTTCCACGAGATCATGCCCGCCGTCCGGGACGGCAGGGTGGACGCCGGGCTGGTCATCCACGAGGCCCGGTTCACCTACCGGCAGTACGGGCTGCACAGCCTCGCCGACATGGGCGAGGCCTGGGAGCGCAGGACCGGCCTGCCGATCCCTCTCGGTGCGATCGTCGCCCGCCGTTCACTGGGCGCCGACCGGCTCCGGGAGCTGGCCGACACCGTCCGCGCCTCGGTGCGGGCCGCCTGGGACGAGCCGGAGAACTCCCGGGCGTACGTGCTGGAGCACGCGCAGGAGATGGACCCGGCCGTCGCCGACCAGCACATCGGGCTGTACGTCAACGCCTTCACCGCGGACCTCGGCGAGGAGGGCTACGCGGCGGTCGCCGAACTGCTCACCCGGGCCGCCGCGGAGGGGCTGGTGCCCTCGGTCGACCCGGGTGCGCTGCACTTCTGACGCCCTCGGCGGGCGGTGCGGTCAGACGTCGAACTGGTCGGCGACCGCACGGAGCATGACGGCCAGCTTCTGGCCGGCCGGCTTGGCCGGGTAGCGGCCGCGCTGCAGACCGGGCAGCACGGCGTCCAGCGTGGTGATCAGGTCCTGCACGATCGGTGCCATGTCGTCGGGGCTACGGCGCTGGGCGGCCGCGACCGACGGCAGGGCGTCGAGCAGGGTCACACCCATCGCCTGGTCGCCGCGGTGGCCCGCGACGATCCCGAACTCGACGCGCTGGCCCGGCCGCAGCGTGGTGACCCCGGCGGGCAGCGCCTTGGTGTGAACGAAGACGTCGCCCCCGTCGTCGCGCGACAGGAAGCCGAATCCCTTCGTCTCGTTGAACCACTTGACCTGGCCGGTGGGCATCTCGAACTGTCCTCGGTGTGAGTGTGGGGCGGGGCACCGGTTCGGCCGGACCCCGCCGGGTGGACGGCGAGCCGACCACCCTACGCGGGAGACCGGCGACGCTCAGCAGATTAATGATCCCTCAGCCGCTCATCCCCGAGCGGCACTCGATCCGTCCGGGGGCCTGACGCGGCCGGGACGCGACGCGGCGCGATCCACAGGCAGACACCCCCGATGACGAAGCGGGGTACCCGATCAACCCCGTGCGAGGGCTGCATACCCGGCCGGGGCGGCTGCCGAAACTTTGGGTCCCCGGAGAACTGCGAACAGTGACGGACAGCACGTCGCAGCGGTCCGCGGGCCCGCCCGGGCGCGCCGGACACGCCCTAGGCTGGCCGACATGGTTCTCACCGTGGGCTTCGACCTCGACATGACGCTGCTGGACACCCGCCCGGGGATCAAGGCGACGTACGACGCGCTGGCCGCGGAGACCGGCACCTGGATCGACAGCGAACTCGCGGTCAGCCGGCTGGGGCCGCCGCTGGTGCGCGAGCTGGCGAACTGGTTCCCCGCCGAGCAGGTGGACGCGATCGCCGACCGGTACCGGGTGATGTACCGGGAGTACGCGCTGCCCGCGACCCTGCTGCTGCCCGGCGCCCGGGAGGCGGTCGCCGCGGTGCGGACGCACGGCGGGCGGGTGGCGGTGATCACCGGCAAGTACGAGCCCAACGCCCGGCTGCACCTGGAGCACTTCGACCTGGACGCGGACGTCCTGGTCGGCGACCTGTGGGCGGAGACCAAGGGGGACGCACTGCGCGAGCACGGCGCCGGGGTCTACGTCGGCGACCACCTCGGCGACATCCGCGGCGCCCGGGCCGCCGGTGCGGTCGCGGTCGCGGTGGCCACCGGGCCGTACACCGCGGCGCAGCTGCGGGAGGCCGGCGCGGACGCCGTCCTCGACGACCTCACGGCCTTCCCGGACTGGCTCGCCGCCCACCACGGGGGGATGTGGTAACGCACTCCCGGCTCCGGTGCCGCCCTAGGAGGTGCCTTACGGATCTTGTCGGATCAGCCTGCGGCGTCAGGGTGCGTGCATCGCAAGGCGGAGGAGGGAGTCCATGCGGTGGGGGCACCTCCCGGCCGGAGGCTGGGGGCCATCGGCGACCGACGACAACGCGGCGGTGGGCCCCTCCTGTCCGAGGGCGGGCAAGGAGGGAGCGTGCCATGGCGTCGCGGGCCCGGCAAGATCCGTAAGGCACCCCCTAGGCGTCGGTGCGGGTGCGGCGGCGCTGGGCGCGGGCGGAGGTGAGCAGGCCGGCCAGGGACAGCAGGAAGCCCAGCGGCATCAGCATGCAGATCCAGTACGCCGCGGTGGGCAGCCTCGTCAGGTGGAAGAAGAGCGGGACGAAGGTGACCATGGTCGCGACCGCTCCGACGGCGAAGACGATCGCCCCGGCCCGGACGAGGGCGTCGCCGCGGTCGGCGGACGGCTTGCTCACAACTGGCTCCTCACTGCGTCGGCACGCATCAGTCTCCCAGCCGTCGGCCCCCGCCGTTCGGCGGGGGCGGATTCAGCCTGCGTGTCGAGTCCTCCCAGGAATCTCCCAGCGATCCTTGAAACTGAAGCAACAACGGGGGCGCAGGGCCGACCGGGGGGAGCGGGCGCATGGGACTCACCAGCCACAAGGTGCTGGCACTGTCCGCATTGGTGGCGGTGGCTGCGATCGCGGGCACCGTCTGGCTCTGGCCCAGGCTGGCCAGGCCGACCTGGACGGCCGTGACGGCCCGGCTGGGCACCATCGTCGGCACCCAGCTGGCCGTCATGTGCACCCTCGGCCTGCTGGCCAACAACTACTTCGCCTTCTACAGCAGCTGGGACGACCTGCTCGGCACCGGCGACCAGGGCCCGGTGACGATCCAGAACCGGCTCGACGGGCGCCAGCACGGCGTGCAGCGGATCTCCGCCGAGAACGTCCGCGGCACCAACACCGTCGGCCGGGACGCGGCGCAGGTCGGCAAGCTGGAGAAGATCCGCATCCCCGGCGCCACCACCGGGCTGGCGACCGACGGGTACGTCTACCTGCCGCCGCAGTACTTCCAGCCGGAGTACAAGGACAAGCGCTTCCCCGCCGCGATCGCCATCACCGGCTTCCCGGGGGACGCCAAGAACCTGATCACCAAGCTGAACTACCCGGCCACCGAGCTCCAGCTGATCCGCGACGGCCGGATGAAGCCGACCGTCCTGGTGCTGATGCGCCCCTCGCCCGCCATGCCGCGGGACACCGAGTGCGAGGACGTGCCGGGCGGGCCGCAGGCGGCGAGCTACTTCACCCACGACGTGCCGGCCGCGATCGGCAGCGCGTACCGGGTGGCCACCGGCCCCGGCAGCTGGGGCGTGATCGGCAACTCCACCGGCGGGTACTGCGCGCTCAAGCTGGCGCTGCGCAATCCCGGCGTGTTCTCCGCCGCGGTCTCGCTCTCCGGGTACTACAAGGCCGCCGAGGACGCCACCACCGGCGACCTCTTCGGCGGCGACGCCCGCCGCCGCGAGGACGCCGACCTGACCTGGCGCCTCACGCACCTGCCCCGGCCCGCGGTCTCGCTGCTGGTCGGCGGCACCAAGGAGGGCGACGGCGACTACTACCGCAGCACCGAGCAGTTCGTCGCGGCCGCCAAGGGCGGGCCGACCAAGGTCTCCTCGATCACCCTGGCGACCGGCGGCCACAACTTCAACACCTGGTCGCGGATGCTTCCCGCCTCGCTGGGCTGGCTCGGCGAGCACCTCCCCGACCCGCGCTGACGCCCACGCCGGTGACGGCTCCTCAGGCAGATCGGGCATTTCATCCATAATCGGATGCAGATGCCCGACCTCCGGGAGGTCCCGATGCCCCACCGGCCGACCCGCCGGGCGGTCCTGACCGCGCTCGCCGCCGGCTGCGGCGGCGTGCTCGCCGGATGCACCGGGCCCACCGTGCTCCGCGGCACCCCGGCCGCCACCGGCGCGCAGTCCGCGGCGAGCGGCAGTCCCAGCCCGCGCCCCACCCCGAGCACCACCGTCACCGCCGCGACCGGCCCGGTGACGGTGCCCGGCGGCCCCGTCCGCGTGGTCGTCCTCGGCACCCCCGAGCTGGACTCCGCGATGACGCTCGGCATCACCCCGGTCGGCTCGACCCGCTCCGCCCTCGACCCCGGCCTGCCCGACTACTGGCCGGCCTCCCGGCTCGCAGAGATCGCCCAGGTGGGCGACACCGGCAGCCCCGACCCGGCCCGCATCCGCAGGACCGAGCCGCAGGTCGTCCTCGGCAGCCAGTCCCGCGACGGCGCCCACCTGGAAGCCCTGCAGCAGATCGCGCCCACCGTGCTCACCCGCACCCCGGGCCCGCCGTGGAAGGACAACTTCCAGCTGCACGCGCAGACCCTGGGCCGCCAGGAGCAGGCCGCCGCGGTCACCTCCGAGTACCGCCGGCACATCGAGCGGGCCGCCCGGGCGATCCGGAACGCCGGTTCGGGCGGGCGCAGGATCGGCGTCCTGCGGTTCGTCGAGGGCCCGCCGCCCGGCATCCGCACCCACGGGCGGCAGAGCTTCCTCGGCAGCGTCCTCACCGATCTCGGCCTCGGCCGCCCGGACGCCCAGAACACCGAGCAGGACGAGATCGACCTGCCCGTGGACCAGCTCGCCCGCGCCGACGCCGACTTCCTCTTCTACGCCACCTACGGCGACCCCGACCGGGCCGGCACCACGGCGGTACTGCGCAGCCCCGGCTGGCTCGCCCTCGGCGCGGTCAGGGCGCACCGGGCCTTCCCGGTCGACGACCGGCTGTGGTTCCAAGGCGTCGGCTACACCGGGGCCAACCTGATCGTCGGCGAGCTGCAGCGCTTCCTGGGCGCCTGACCGGGCGGCCCCTCCGCGGCTGCCGACCGGGCCGGCGTCACTCCGCGGCCTTGCGCCGGCGGAGCGTCACCGCCAGTACGACCAGGGCCGTCAGCACCGCGGCCGTCCGCAGCACGTCGGGGGCCGCCGTCCAGACGGCGTGGTTCATCGCCTCGCCCTCGGCCAGCGGCTCGCCCCAGCGGCCCTTCGTCCGGCCCCAGTACCAGAAGGCCGACGCGCTCATGGTGGCCAGCGGGATGCCGATCACCACGACCTTGCGGGTCAGGTCGGAGAACTGCCGCGACAGGTAGGCCGCCCCCCAGCCGAGCAGGATCGCCAGCAGCTGCCCGGTCACGGCGCCGGCCAGCAGTGCGGCGGCCGCGAACAGCAGCAGCGGGGAGGGCCGGCGGCCGGCCAGCAGGCCCTTCGGGGCGGGCTCGGCCGGCGCGTCCCCGGTGCTGCCGCCCTTCCCGGCCCCGCCCTTCCCGGGCTTGCCCTTCCTGGACGTGCGGCCGGTCGGCGCGGCCGGGGCCGGTTCGGTCGGGGCAGGTGCCTCGGCCTCCGCCCCGGCCCGCTGCGCGGGGACGTCGGCGGCCGGGTCCGCGGCCGCCCGAGCCGCCTCGCCGAGCGGGTCGAACTGCACCACTTCCCAGCCGGGCAGGGTCAGCCCGGAGTCGGAGGGGCCGAAGAGCGGGGCGTCCTGGGCCACCGGGGGCCTCGCCGCCTGCGGAGCCTCCGGAGTCTTCGGACCGGGCTCGGCCGGGGACTTCGGGGCGTACACGCTCTGCTCGTCGGCCGGGGTGTCGTCGGCGGCCGGGCGCGGCGGCCCGATCACCCGCCACGGCATCCCGGACTTCCACCACTCGCCGCCGGCCCCGCCGCCCCGGCCGCCGTCCTGCCCGGCGCCGTCCGCCGTACCGCCCGCCCCGTCGTCCGCCATCTCCCGCACCCCGCTCGCTCACCGGCCCCGCCCACTGCCGACGGTACCGACTGGCGTGCCGCACACGCGAGAGGCGCCGCCGTCGCCCCCCTCCGGACCGCACCGGCCCGCCTGCGGCGGACCGGGCACCGTCCGGCACTGGGCCCCGGGAAGGCGGGCCGACTAACCTGGGTCGGATGACCACCCAGCAGAGCGGGCCGTCCCGCACCCGGGCCACCGCACCCCGCACGCTCGCCGAGGAGCTCCGGGCCCGCAGCGACGAGGACCTCGCCGGGCTGCTCCGGGTGCGGCCCGACCTGCTGAACCCCGTCCCCGGCGACCTCACCCAGCTCTCGGCGCGGCTGTCCAGCCGGGCCTCCGCACTGCGCGCCCTGGAGCGGCTCGACCGCTTCACCCTGCAGGTCGCCGAGGCGCTGGCCGCCGCGCCGGAGGGCAGCCCCGACACGGTCGTCCGCAATCTGCTGGCCGGTCCGGCCAGGGTGAAGCCGCACCCGCAGGCCGACCCGGTCGACCGCGCCGCGGTCACCGCCGCGCTGCCCGGCGCGCTCGCCGCACTCCGCTCCCGGGCGCTGCTCTGGGGCCCGGACTCGGCGCTGCGGCTGGTCCTGGCCGTCCGCGAGGCGCTGGCGCCGAGCGCGGCCAACCCCGGACGGACCGGCCTCGGCCCGACCGTGGCCGAGGCGACCACCGGCATGTCGCCGGCCCGGCTGCAGGAGCTGCTGGCCGGCGCAGGCCTGCCCGCCACTCCGGACCCGGTGACCGCGGTGGCCGCGCTCGCGGGCCTGTTCGCGGACCGCAAGCGCTGCGCCGCGCTGCTGGAGCAGGCGCCGCCGCCCGCCCTCGCCCTGCTGGACCGGCTGGTCTGGGGCCCGCCCACCGGCACCCTCCCGGACGCCGCCCGCCCGGTGACCGCCGAGCAGGCGCACACCCCCTTGGAGTGGCTGCTCGCCCGGGGCATGCTGCTGCCCTCCGGCCCCGGCTCGGTCGTGCTGCCCCGCGAACTCGCCCTGCACCTGCGCGGCGGCCGCAGCCACCGCACCGTGGAGCCGGCACCGCCCGTGCTCGCACCGGCCGCCGAACGCGACCCGGCCACGGTCGACGCGACCGCCGCGGGACAGGCCTACACCGCGGTGCGGACCGTCGAGGAGCTGCTGGAGGGCTGGGGGCTCCAGCCGCCGCCCACCCTGCGGGCCGGCGGCGTCGGCGTCCGCGACCTCAAGCGGGCCGCCGCCGCACTGGAGTGCTCCGAGCAGACCGCCGCGTTCTGGCTGGAACTCGCCTACGCGGCCGGCCTGCTCGCCCCGGACGGCGAGGCGGACGAGCACTGGGCGCCCACCCCCGCCTACGACGGCTGGCTGCAGGACACGGTGGCCGAGCGGTGGGCCCGGCTCGCCGACGCCTGGCTGGCCGGCACCCGGGTGGCCGGGCTGACCGGCAGCCCGGACGCCAAGGGCAAGCCGCGGGCCGCCCTCGGCCCCGAGCTCGACCGCACCCTCGCGCCGTCCGTCCGCCGGGCGGTGCTCGGGCTGCTCGCCGGCCTGCCACCGGGCGGCACCGCCACCGCCGGGGGCCTGCTGCCCGCGCTGCGCTGGCAGCGCCCGCTGCGCGGCGGCGCCACCGGCCCGGACGGCCGCGACCTGCGCGAACACCTCACCGACTGGACGCTGCACGAGGCCGAACTGCTCGGCGTCACCGGCCGCGGGGCGCTCGCCACGGCCGCCCGCACCCTGCTGGCGGGCGACGATCCGGTGCCCGTGCTCGCCCCGCTGCTGCCGCAGCCGCTGGACCACGTCATCCTGCAGCCGGACCTGACCGCGATCGCGCCCGGGCCGCTGCTCACCCCGCTCTCCCAGGCGCTGGCGCTCTGCGCGGACATCGAGTCCAAGGGCGGCGCGACGGTCTACCGGTTCACCGCGGAGTCCGTCCGGCGGGCGCTGGACGCCGGGCGCACCGCGTCCGACCTGCACGCCTTCCTGGAACAGCACTCCCGGACGCCGGTGCCGCAGCCGCTCGCCTACCTGGTCGACGACGTGGCGCGGCGGCACGGCGTGCTGCGGGTCGGCGCCGCCTCCTCGTACCTGCGCTGCGACGACCCCGCACTGCTGAACGAGGTGCTGGCGGACCGGCGCACGGCCGAGCTGCGGCTGCGACTGCTCGCGCCGACGGTGCTGGCCGCGCAGGCGCCGACCGAGACGCTGCTGGCCGTGCTGCGGGGGATGGGCTACGCGCCGGCCGCGGAGTCCGCCGAGGGCGATGTGCTGATCACCCGCCCGGACAGCCGGCGGACGCCGCCGCGCAGCGCGCCGGCTCCGGTGCCGGACGGGCCGCCGCGCCCGGACGACGCGCTGCTCGGGGCGGCGGTGAAGGCGATCCGGGCCGGCGACCGCGCGGCCACCGCCGTCCGCCGGGAGACGGTGGCCGGGCCGGCCGCGAACATGCCGCAGTCCGGCCCGGCCCGCACCGACCTGCGGCAGCTGCCGCGCACCGCGGCCGCCGACACGCTGGCCGCCCTGCAGACGGCGGTGCTGCTCGGCGAGCGGATGTGGATCGGTTACATCAACGCCGAGGGGATCGCCTCGCAGCGGGTGGTCGACCCGGTGAAGGTCGAGGGCGGGTTCGTCACCGCCTTCGACCACCTGTCGGACGAGGTCCGCACCTTCGCCCTGCACCGGATCACCGGCGTCGCCGAGGTCGACGAGCCGGCCTGAGACCGGAGGTCAGTGCCCCTGGGCGGCCTTGGCGTCCTGTTCGGCCTTCTGCTGCTTGGCCTGCTCGACGAAGGACTGCGGGTCGGGGATCTTGGGCTGCACCCCGGTCAGCAGACCGGTCGCGGTGAACGCGGTGGCACCCAGCAGCCCGCCGGGCTGCCCGATGTCGGCGACCTGGTCGAGGCCCGGCTCGGCGGCCTGGGCGTGGCTCGCGCCGAGGACGGTGGCGAAGGCCGCGCCGGAGAGGGCGAGGCCGGCGAGGAGGCGGTTCGGCTTGTTCATGACCTGCCCAACGAGGCCGCCGCCGTCCGGTCACCCGCGGGCCGCCCTGGGAACGGCAGGAGCCCCGGGCACGGGCCCGGGGCTCCTGGGGAAGGGCTTCGGTGGGTCAGACGCCCGCGCCGGCCGTCTCCTGGTCCTTCGAGCCGTCCTTCGGCTGCGGGGCCGCGTCACGCGCCGAGTCGTAGCCGATGAAGAACGTGGGACGGTGCTGGACCGCGGTGTAGATCCGGCCGATGTACTCGCCGAGCAGGCCGACGCAGATCAGCTGGACGCCGCCGATGAACAGCATCCCGACGATGAGGGAGGTCCAGCCCGGGACGGTCTTGCCGCCGATGTAGATGCCGAGCGTGGCGAGCAGCATCGCGAAGCAGCCGAAGAAGCTGGTGACGCCGAGCCAGGTGGCGATCCGCAGCGGAGCCGCGGAGAAGTTAATGATGCTGTCGACCGCCAGGCGGATCATCTTGCTCAGCGGGTACTTGGTCTCGCCGGCCACCCGCTCGTCGCGGAAGTACGTCACCTGGCCGCTCGGGAAGCCGAGCCACGGCACCAGCAGGCGGTAGACCTGCTGCTGGTCCGGCAGGGACTTGAGGGCGTCCACGGCCTCGCGGCTCAGCAGGCGGAAGTCGCCGGCCTGCGAGGGCACCCGCTTGCCGACCATGCGGCGCATCAGCCAGTAGTAGGCGCCGGCCGTCCAGCGCTTGAAGCCGGTGTCGGTGCTGCGGTCCGAGCGGACGCCGTAGACGATGTCGAGGTTCTGGCTCCGGGCCAGGTCCAGCATCTCCGGTATCTTCTCCGGCGGGTCCTGGAGGTCCGCGTCGATGCTGGCGACGTACGCGCCGACCGAGCTGTGCAGGCCGGCGGTGAGCGCGGCCTGGTGGCCCGAGTTGCGGCGCAGCTTGACTATGCGCAGCTCCGACCAGGTCAGGCGGAACTCCTCGAGGAGCTCGGCCGTGCGGTCCGCGCTGCCGTCGTCCACCGCGACGACCTCGTAGCTGACGCCCGTCCCGTCAAGTGCGGGCCGGAGGCGGGACACCAGTGCGGGGAGGGCCTCCTCCTCGTTGTACATCGGGATGACCACCGACAAGACTGTCGTGGTTGGCTCAGCCACCATGGAATCCTGCCTGCGGTATCGGACTTGACGAAGATGGCGCCCTGACTTTAGTACATGCGCGCAAGCGGCCCGCAGGCCGCTCCGGCCACGGACCGGCCCCGGGGTGCCGGGCCTCCGGCGGGCGCCCGCTCCGGGGGTGCACGTCCCAGTGGGCCATATCAAGGCTGACAGTCTGACGATTCTCATTCGCTCCCCTGCGCAAGGGGGTGGGCGGCACCCGCACGGAACACCGCGGATCGCACCGGAACGCGCACAGGACTGCCGCCCGCGACCCCGCGGACCGACCGGTCGGGGAGACCGGCCGACACCGCGCGCGGCGGAGCACCCGTGTGTCCGGGCAGCAGCAGCGACTCCGCCGGGCGCACTCGGCCGACAGGTCGGCGGGCGCCGGTCGAGCCGGACACACACGGGAGTGGAAGAGCCCGATGGGCACGAGTCACAGCACCCCGCTCCTGGCGGACCGCGAACCCGTCGCCGTTGCAGCTCCGGCCCGGGCCGGCCCTCGGACGGCGGAGGCTCCGACCGGGCGGGCCGCCGGCCCCACGCGGTCCTGCGCTACGCCGGTACACGGCCTGGGGCGTCCTGCTGCCGGGCACCCTGGTCTACCGCTCGCTGCGGCGCCGGCCGCACACCCTGGTGGAGGAGCTGGCGTTCGGCGCCGCCACCGGCCTGGTCCTCGAACTGGCCGCCTGGGCGTTGTTCGTCTCGCTCGGGATCGAGTCCGCGGCGACGCTGTGGCCGCTGCTGGTGGTCGTCCCGTTCGCCGCCGTGCCCCGGCTTCGCAGGCACTGGTGGGTGCGCGGCCACCGGCCCGTCCCGCTCGGCTGGTCCTGGTCCGTAGCGGGCATCGTGGCCGCGGCCTTCGGCTACCTGTACAAGGTGTACCTCGAGCGGAACCCGATCCTGCCGCCGAACGACAGCGCCCGGCAGTTCGTCGACATCTCCTACCAGATGTCGCTGGCCGGGAACGCCAAGCACAACTTCCCGCTGACCCTGCCCCAGGTCGCCGGCGAGCCGCTGGAGTACCACTGGTTCGCCTTCGCGCACCAGGCCATGACCAGCCTGGTCGGCCACCTCGACCTCCCGGTCGTCCAGCTCCGGCTCATGATCCCGGCGCTGGTCGCGCTCACGCTGGTGCTCACGGCCGTGGTCGCCTGGCGGATCTCCGGCCGCGCCTGGGCCGGTCCGGTCGCCGCCCTGCTGATCTTCGCCATCGGCGAGTTCAACGCCTCGGCCACGGGCACGCCGTTCGGCTCGCCGCAGACCACCCTGATGGTCTGGGCGAGCATCTCGATGACGTACAGCCAGCCGCTGCTCTTCGCGCTGATCGGCGTCACCGCGGAGGGGCTTCGCAAGCGCGCCGCGGACGACGAGGTCCCGGCGCTGGGCCGCGGGGTGTTCGTCCTGGTCGCGCTGTTCGCCTTCGCCTCGTGCGCCGCCAAGGCCACCTCCGTCCCGGTGCCCCTGGCCGGCCTCGCGCTCGCCGGACTGGTGGTCCTGGTGCGCACCCGGCGGCTCCCCCTGGCCGTCCTGGGCATGGGGCTGGCCGTGGCCGCGGCCCAGCTCTTCTCGACCGCCGTCATCTTCCGGTTCAAGAGCTACGGCCTGGAGGTCGGGCCGCTCGCCAACCTCAGCGGCAGCTGGGCCGACCCGCAGCAGCTCCGCTCCGGTGCCGGCCGGGCCGTGCTCGCCGCGCTGGTCTGCTTCGCGTTCCTGGTCAACACCCAGCTGCGGCTGGTCGGTGCGCTGCCGCTGCTGCTGCGCTCCCGGCTGCGGCTCGACACCGTCCAGTGGTTCCTGCTCGGCGGCGCCGTCGCCAGGCCGGCCGTCTTCCTGCTGGTCAAGGGCTGGAACGCCGGCTACTTCACGCACGCGGGCCTCGCCTTCGGCGTGGTGCTGTCGGCCTGGGGCTTCTGCGAGTCCTTCGAGCGGGCCCGGCTGTCCACCCGCGGCAAGGTCCTGCTGGCCCTGTGGGCGGTCGTCGACAGGAGCGCCGGGATGCGGGCGCGGGTCGCGGCCCGCGTCAAGCACCGGGGTTCGGACCCGTCCTCCGTCCTCGCCGCCTTCGGCGACGGGAAGGCCGGCCGCGAGTCCCCCGAGCGCGTCTTCGACAACGGCCGGATCGGCATCTACGAGCTCCGGCGGTAGTCCACGGGCCCGGCGGCCCGGCGGGGAGTGCCCACCGGGCCGCCGGAGGCCGTCCGGGTGCGGGACACTGGAAAGTCTGCGACACGACAACCCGGAGGGTGCCCGCGTGAACGACGGACCGCTCATCGTCCAGAGCGACAAGACGCTCCTGCTGGAGATCGACCACCCCAGGGCGGCGGACTGCCGGCGCGTGATCGCGCCGTTCGCCGA
Source organism: Kitasatospora sp. NPDC051914 (assembly GCF_040680995.1). Taxonomy (NCBI): domain Bacteria; kingdom Bacillati; phylum Actinomycetota; class Actinomycetes; order Kitasatosporales; family Streptomycetaceae; genus Kitasatospora; species Kitasatospora sp. NPDC051914. The sequence goes on along the minus strand of NZ_JBFAXX010000005.1, from coordinate 57,918 downwards.
GCTGGAGCGCGCCCCGGAGCACGTACACACCTACCGCGTCACCCCGCTCGGCCTGTGGAACGCCCGGGCGGCCGGCCACGACGCCGAGCAGGTGGTCGACGCCCTGGTCACCTACTCCCGCTACCCGGTGCCGCACGCCCTGCTGGTCGACATCGCCGACACCATGGCCCGCTACGGCCGGCTGCAGCTGCAGAAGCACCCGGTGCACGGCCTCGTCCTCTCCACCACCGACCGGCCGGTGCTGGAGGAGGTGCTGCGCTCCAAGAAGATCGTCCCGCTGGTCGGCGCCCGGGTCGACCCGGACACCGTGGTGGTGCACCCCTCGGAGCGCGGCCAGATCAAGCAGGTGCTGCTGAAGCTCGGCTGGCCGGCCGAGGACCACGCCGGCTACGTGGACGGCGAGGCCCACCCGATCCACCTGGAGGAGGACGGCTGGCAGCTGCGGCCGTACCAGCAGCAGGCGGTGGAGGGCTTCTGGCACGGCGGCAGCGGCGTCGTGGTGCTGCCGTGCGGTGCGGGCAAGACGCTGGTCGGCGCGGCGGCGATGGCGGAGGCCAAGTCGACCACGCTGATCCTGGTCACCAACACCGTCTCGGCCCGGCAGTGGAAGCACGAGCTGGTGAAGCGCACCTCGCTGACCGAGGACGAGATCGGCGAGTACAGCGGCACCCGCAAGGAGATCCGGCCGGTCACCATCGCCACGTACCAGGTGATGACGACCCGCCGGAAGGGCGTCTACCCGCACCTGGAGCTGTTCGACGCCCGCAACTGGGGCCTGGTGGTGTACGACGAGGTGCACCTGCTGCCGGCGCCGGTGTTCAAGTTCACCGCGGACCTGCAGGCCCGCCGCCGCCTCGGCCTGACGGCGACCCTGGTGCGCGAGGACGGCCGCGAGGGGGACGTGTTCTCGCTGATCGGCCCCAAGCGGTTCGACGCGCCGTGGAAGGAGATCGAGGCGCAGGGCTACATCGCGCCGGCGGACTGCGTGGAGGTGCGGGTGACGCTCTCCGACTCGGAGCGGCTGGCGTACGCGACCGCCGAGCCGGAGGAGCGGTACCGGTTCTGCTCCACAACGGCGACCAAGCGCCGGGTGGTGGAGTCGCTGGTCCGCAAGCACGAGAAGGACCAGACGCTGATCATCGGCCAGTACATCGACCAGTTGGACGAGCTGGGCGAGGCGCTCGACGCCCCGGTGATCAAGGGCGAGACGACCAACGCGCAGCGCGAGAAGCTGTTCGACGCGTTCCGGAACAAGGAGATCTCCGTGCTGGTGGTCTCCAAGGTGGCGAACTTCTCGATCGACCTGCCGGAGGCCACCGTGGCCATCCAGGTCTCGGGGACGTTCGGCTCCCGCCAGGAGGAGGCGCAGCGGCTCGGCCGGGTGCTGCGGCCCAAGGCGGACGGCCACATGGCGCACTTCTACTCGGTCGTCGCCCGGGACACCGTGGACCAGGACTTCGCGGCGCACCGGCAGCGGTTCCTGGCCGAGCAGGGCTACGCGTACCGGATCGTCGACGCGGACGACATCTGAGCGGGGCCCGCGGCCGGGGCCGGGGTCAGTAGGAGACGCCGTCGCGGCCGAGGAAGACCACGCGGGCGGCGGTGTCGAGCATGATCCCGACGTTGCGGACGGCCTTCGCCACCGGGCTGCGGTGGCGGGGGCCGGCCGGGTCCGTCCGGTTGGCGGAGCGGCGGTGGGCGGTGTGCTGCGTTCTGTTCCTCATGTTTCCACCGTAGGTTTGCGGCCACCGGGGCGCATCGGCCCGAAGTCCGTTTCCGCCGGTCCCCGGTGTCGTCCTGGAGGCGTAGGGCGACCCCGAGGTTCGGGGGTGGCGACCCCGAGACCGCCCCCGGGGCGGTCACCTCCGGAGCGCCCGTTCGAGGCGCTGCTGCACCCCTGAGGGCCCCGCCTGATTCTTCGCCCGGTTCGCAGCCGATCGGCTATGATCGCCGGTCTGCCCCTCCCGAACCGTGGTGCCCCGTCGTGCGGCAGCCGGGGGAGGTCCGGCCGCTCGGCAACCGGCCGGTGTCCTTCTGCCATGAGCTTCCACCATGAGTCCGCTGCCCCCGCGCCGCCGTGCGCCGGCCGGGCAGCCGGGAAGGTTCGCCGTGCACTCCCCCCTCACCGACGCCGCCGATCCACTGCAGCGCGAGCGCGGCCACCTGGCCTCCTCGCGCGCCGCGCTGCGCGCCATGCGCGAGGACGTCGAGTCGCTCGACCTCACCGACGTCACCGGCACCTGGGTGTCGGCCGCCGTCCTGCACAACCAGATCCAGCAGCGGATCGCCGCACTGGCCGACCTGTCGCACACCCCGCTGTTCTTCGGCCGCCTCGACTACCTGCACGCGATCAGCGAGGAGCTGGCCGAGGGCGGCACCGGAGAGCGGTTCTACATCGGCCGCCGGCACGTGCACGACGCGGACGGCGACCCGATGGTGATCGACTGGCGGGCCCCGGTCTCACAGCCGTTCTACCGGGCCAGCCGCAAGGACCCGATGGACGTGGAGCGCCGCCGCCGGTTCGGCTACACCGGCGGCGAACTGACCGCCTACGAGGACGAGCACCTGAGCGACCCGGCCGAGGGGGAGACCCGGTCGGCGCTGCTCGCCGCGGAGATCGAGAAGCCCCGCGTCGGTCCGATGCGCGACATCGTGGCGACCATCCAGCCCGAGCAGGACGAGATCGTGCGCGCCGACATCGGCGGCACCGTCTGCGTCCAGGGCGCCCCCGGCACCGGGAAGACCGCCGTCGGCCTGCACCGCGTGGCCTACCTGCTGTACGCGCACCGGGAGCGCCTCGCCCGCACCGGGACGCTGGTGATCGGCCCGAACAGCTCCTTCCTGCAGTACATCGAGCAGGTGCTGCCCGCACTCGGCGAGTTGGACGTCGCCCAGGCGACCGTGCAGCAGCTGGTCGGGCACGTCGAGGTGCGCGGCGCGGACTCCGCCGAGGCGGCCCTGGTCAAGGGCGACGCCCGGATGGCGGAGGTGCTGCGGCGCGCCGTCCGCTCGGGCATCACGCTGCCCACCGAGCCGTGCGTGGTGGTCCGCGGCTCCCGCCGCTGGCGCGTCCCGGTGCACGAACTCGTCGAGATCATCGAGGAGTTGCAGGGCCGCGACATCCGCTACGGTGCCGCCCGGGACGCCCTGCCGCAGCGGATCGCGCACGCCGTGCTGGTGAAGATGGAGCAGTCCGGCGAGGCACCCGACGACCGGGTGCAGGACGCGGTGGCCCGCAATGCGGCCGTCAAGGCGGTGGTGAAGGCCTGCTGGCCGCCGATCGACCCGGTGAAGCTGGTGCACCGGCTGCTCTCCGACGCGGAGTTCCTCGCGCAGTGCGCGGACGGCGTGCTGAGCGAGGAGGAGCAGCGGGCGGTCCGCTGGGCGAAGCCCGTCCGCTCCGCGCGCACGGCCCCCTGGTCGGCGGCGGACGCGGTGCTGGTGGACGAGGCGGCCGACCTGGTGCAGCGCACCCCGTCGCTCGGCCACGTGGTGCTGGACGAGGCCCAGGACCTGTCGCCGATGCAGTACCGCGCGGTGGGCCGCCGCTGCTCGACCGGCTCGGCGACCGTCCTCGGGGACATCGCGCAGGGCACCACCCCGTGGGCCACCGCCGACTGGCCGCAGGCCCTGCACCACCTGGGCAAGCCGGGCGCGCACGTGGAGGAGCTCACCCAGGGCTTCCGGGTGCCGGAGGAGGTCATCGCGTACGCCTCGCGGCTGCTGCCGGAGATCGCGCCCGGGCTGGCGCCGGCGAGCTCGGTGCGTGATGCGCCCGGTTCGCTGGTGGTCCGCAGGGTCGACGGCGACCTGGTGGCCGAGGTGGTGACGGCCTGCAGGACGGCTCTCGGCCGGGAGGGCTCGACCGGGCTGATCGCCGCCGACGCGCGCATCCCGCTGTTCGCCGAGGCGCTGGCGGCGGCCGGGCTGCCGTTCGTCGAGCCGGGCACCGAGACCACGGCGGAGGCCCGGCTCACCCTGGTGCCCGCCTCGCTGGCCAAGGGCCTGGAGTACGACTACGTGGTGCTCGACGAACCCGCCGACGTCGTCGCGGGCGAGCCGGACGAGCGGACCGGCCTGCGCCGGCTGTACGTGGCACTGACCCGCGCGGTCTCCGGACTGCAGGTGCTGCACTCGGCCCCCCTGCCGGAGCGGCTCGGCGCTTAGGGCGTACCGGGGAACGCCCGAGGGGCGCGTGGGGGCACCTCCCGGCCGGAGGCCGGGGAGAACCGCGCGATTCGGACGCGGTGTCACGACAGCACGGGCCGGGCCGTGATCCGTACGGCGGCCGCATCCGAATCGCGCAGTTCCCTGCGCCCCATGGGTGCACCCGGGCGCCTTCGCGCAACGTCAGGCGTCGGCCAGGGTCCGCCAGACGGCGACCTTGGCCGGGTCGACCGGGGTCGACCAGCCGTCCACGCGGACGGCGCCGCCGATGTGGAAGGCGTCGAACCCGGCCGCCTTCAGCCCGGGGACGTGCCCGGCGCGCAGACCGCCGCCGACCAGGATGCGCTGCGCGTAGCCGGGCTCGCCCGCTTTGGCGATCTCGCCCTCCAGCACGCCCTGGCCGACGTCGACGCCTGCGGGGGCGCCGGAGGTGAGGAAGGTGTCCACGCCCGGCAGTTCGGCGACCGCGGCCCGGACGGCGGCCCGGTCGGCGCTGTGGTCGAGCGCGCGGTGGAACGTCCACGGGCAGCCCGCCACGGCCTCGGCGACGGTGGCGGTGGCCGCCAGGTCGACGGCCCCGCGCTCGTCGAGGAAGCCGAAGACGAACTCCTCGGCGCCCTCGGCGCGCAGCGCGGCCGTCCGGGCGAGCAGGTCGTCCAGGTCGCCGGGGGTGAAGCCGTCGCGGATGCGCAGCATCACGCGCAGCGGCAGGGAGACCGCGGCCCGGATCTCGGCGAAGCCGGTCACCGACGGGGTGAGCCCGTCGGCGGCCATGTCGGTGACCAGCTCCAGGCGGTCGGCACCGCCGGATTCGGCGGCCCTGGCATCCTCGGCAGTCAGCGCGATGACTTCGACAATTGGTCTAGACATATGCGTACCCTGCCACATCGGGGGCCCGCTGGGCGAGCCCCCTCCCCCGATCGGTCACCGGGCCGCCGGGGGACGCTCCACGGAACGGCCGCGGCGGAACACCAGGGCGGTTGCGGCGCCCAGCACCGCGGTGCCGACCAGTGCCACGGCGAAGGCCCGGGCGGCCCCCAGGACGACGAACAGCCCCCACAGGTCCTCGGCGGCCGTCACCGGCAGCAGCGCCACCACGACCGCGGCCGGAAGACGGCACCCGCGGGCCGTCACGGCGAGGCCGAGTACCGCCAGCGCGACGGAGAGCAGGAGCACGACGACGGGGGTGGCCGGCCCCATGGCGAAGTTGTTGAAGGCGTGGTCCAGCAGCAGGGCGGCGAAGGCGGCCGCCCCGCCGAGCGCCGCACGGCGTGCCCTGACCCGGCCCAGCAGGTCCGGCGGCGCGCCGAGCACGAGCAGCGCCCAGATCAGCGGCGGCAGGACCTGCGCCACGGCCTGGACCACGACGGACCCGAACGGGCCGACCGACGGGGCGGTCAGCCAGGCGTACAACTGCAGGCCGGTGCTGGCGGCGCCCAGCAGCACCGGCACCACCATCAGCCGCGCGACCGCCCACCGGCCGGCCAACGCCGCGACGGCGGCGGCGATCTGGGCCGCGTCGGCCACCAGTGCCGGCACGAAACCGGCGCCACGGCCCATCACGATCGACGGGCCCGTCAACGTCAGCATCCCGAGGTCGAGGAGCGCCATGGCCGCACCCACCGCCAGGACCATCGGCGCGGCGGTGGCGAGCAGGTGCCCGGCGGGCGAGGCCGAGGTCAGCCCGGTGCGCAGCCGTAAGCCGTACCCGGCGATGCCGACCGTCTCCCGGGCGGCGGCGAGGCGTCCTGCGCCGGACGTGGTGTCGGCGTACACGGCGGCGATCTCCGCTCCGCGTTCCGCCCGGTAGGCGGCGGGGTAGAGCCGCAGTGCCGCGGCGAGCATCGGTGTCGTCATGCGAAGGCCCCCCTGACCCTCGGGTTCTTCTTCTGGCGGGCGTTCGGGCCGGCGGCCGCCATCCGGCGTTCCGCCTCCGCCACCACGGCCCGCAGCCGCTCGGTCTCGGCGGCCAGCACGTGCCGGCCGCCCTCGGTCAGCGCATAGGTACGACGGGCCCGGCCGTCCACCACCTCCTCGCGCTCGACCTCGATCAGCCCCTGCTGGAGCAGGCGGTCGAGGGCGCCGTACAGCGTGCCGGTGCGCATCCTGACCCGGCCGGCGGAGATCTCGGCGACCTCCTGGATCAGCGCGTAGCCGTGCCGCGGGGCGTCCGCGAGCGCGGTGAGCAGGAGCAGCGTGGGCTCCTGCATGCTTCGTTCCGTCATGTCGACTACATATACCTGTCACCGACATATGGCGTCAGGCGATCCGCCGAATCCGCGGGGGCGCAGAATGGGTGTCATGACCGATGCGCTGCTGGACCGTTGGAACGAGCTGCTGCACCGCTGCGGGGCCGCGGCGGACCCGGAGCCCTACGGGCGGGACCTGTTGGCCCGCTGGTCCGAGCCGCAGCGCCGCTACCACACGGTGGAGCACCTGGCCGCCGTGCTCGACCACGTGGACGCGCTCGCCGACCGCGCCGAGAACGCCGACGCGGTGCGGCTCGCCGCCTGGTTCCACGACGCGGTCTACCGCCCGGACCGCTCGGAGAACGAGGAGCGCAGCGCCCAGCTGGCCGTCCGCGCCCTGCACGAGGCGGGCCTGGCCGAGGAGCTGGTCGCCGAGACCGCCCGGCTGGTGCGGCTGACGACCGGTCACGGCTGCGAGCCGGGCGACCGCAACGGGGAGGTGCTCTGCGACGCGGACCTCGCGATCCTCGGCTCCGACGAGGACCGCTACGCGGCGTACACGGCGGCCGTGCGCGAGGAGTACGCCTTCGTCCCCGAGGAGGCGTTCCGGGCCGGGCGGGCGGCGATCCTGCGGCAGTTGCTGGAACTTCCCTCGCTCTACCGCACGCCGGAGGCGCTGGCCCGCTTCGACGCCCCCGCCCGGGCCAACCTGGCGGCGGAGCTCAGGAGCCTGGAGGGCTGACCTTGCGCCGGCGCAGTCCGGCCGCGGTCAGCCGCGCGACCAGCTCCTTGCTGCCCACCGGCCGGGCGCCGAGGGCGACGGCCCGGTCGTACCAGGCGGCCGGGATGTCGTAGTGGTCGCGTTCGAAGCCCTTCGCCGGTGCACCGAGGAGTTCGGCGAAGGCGTGCAGTTCCTCGTAGCTGGCGTCGCTGACCAGGTGGGACCAGAACTTGCCGTGGCCGGGCCAGGTCGGCGGGTCTATGAGGATCACGAGAGCTCCCCGACCGGCGCCACCACCACGCCGCGCTTGCCGCACACCCAGTGCGGGTCGGGGCCGAGCTCCGGCTCCACGCTCAGCGCGTGCGGGTCGTCCTCGGCGGCGCAGTCCGCGCACAGCGGCCAGCGCCCGTACGCCTCCAGCAGGGCGTCCTGCACGTCCTGGGCGACCAGCCCGAGGACGAACCCGACACCGTCCGACCACTGCTCCAGCCACCACCGCCGGTGCGTCACCGCATCCTCCACCAGCGAAACCACCGCCGCATCCGCCACGTCCCGGGCGGTCAGGTCGGCGAGGATCAACGCACGGGCACCGTGCAGGGCGGCTTCGATCTCAGGACTGGCCATCCGCCCATTCTCCCGCAGCTCACTTGCCGGCCGGGAACCCCGCCGTGCTCAGCTCGATCGCGAACGGCTCGGGCAGTGCGACCGGCTGCCCGAACGGCGTGCGGACACCCCGCTGGTACCGCCCCTGGGCCGGCTCGGAGAACAGCGTCACCGTCGGCCCCTCCTCGTCGAAGCGGTCGACCAGCAGGAAGAGCGGGACGGGGGCGTGACCGTACGCCCAGAGCTTCTTCGTGCGGTCGAGCCGGGCGGTGCGCTTCGAAGTGATCTCCACCGCCATCAGCAGGCCGGCCGCGTCGATCGACGCCTCCTGCGCCACCAGGCGCGCCTTGTCCACCACCACCAGGTCGGGCACGTACAGCTTCTCCAGCGAAACGATCTCCGTCCCCAGGGTCTGGTAGACGCCCACCTGGGGCGGCAGGCACGCGAGCAGCGCCTGGTGGACCTCACCGGCGATCACGTTGTGGCCCACGTTGGGCGGCGGCACCAAACGGATCTCTCCCTCGTCGATCTCCGCGCGCCAGCCCTCGGGGACGTCCAGCTCCAGCCAGGTGTTCAGCAGGTAGTCCCACTGACGCCCCGGCTCGACCGACATCGCAGTCACCGCCGACCTCCTGTCTCCCGTTCGACGCTCGTGGTCGTCACTGCACGGATCGTCCGAGGCGCCCCATCCGGTCATGGGCCCAGCGTCCCACGAACGAGTGAGTGACGGAGGGAATGCCGCGAGGGCGGCCTCCCCGTGGTGGGGAGACCGCCCTCGCGGAGCGTTCCGGACTGCTGATCCTCGGGAGGATCAGAAGTCCATGTCACCGCCCGGCATGCCGCCGCCGGCGGCCGCGGAGGCCTTCTCCGGCTTGTCGGCGATGACGGCCTCGGTGGTGAGGAAGAGCGCCGCGATGGAGGCGGCGTTCTGCAGCGCGGAGCGGGTGACCTTGGCCGGGTCGATGATGCCCTCGGCGATGAGGTCGACGTACTCGTTGCTGGCGGCGTTCAGGCCGTGGCCGGCGGGGAGGTTGCGCACCTTCTCCACCACGACGCCGCCCTCGAGGCCGGCGTTGGTCGCGATCTGCTTGATCGGGGCCTCGAGCGCCACGCGGACGATGTTGGCACCGGTGGCCTCGTCGCCCTCCAGCTCCAGCTTGTCGAACGCGACACCGGCCTGCAGCAGGGCGACGCCACCACCGGCGACGATGCCCTCCTCGACGGCGGCCTTGGCGTTGCGGACGGCGTCCTCGATGCGGTGCTTGCGCTCCTTGAGCTCCACCTCGGTGGCCGCGCCGGCCTTGATGACGGCCACGCCGCCGGCCAGCTTGGCGAGGCGCTCCTGGAGCTTCTCGCGGTCGTAGTCCGAGTCGCTGTTCTCGATCTCGGCGCGGATCTGGTTCACGCGGCCGGCGACCTGCTCGCTGTCGCCGCCACCGTCGACGATGGTGGTCTCGTCCTTGGTGATGACCACCTTGCGGGCGGTGCCCAGCAGGTCGAGGCCCGCGTTCTCCAGCTTGAGGCCGACCTCCTCGGAGATGACGGTGCCGCCGGTGAGGATGGCGATGTCGCCGAGCATGGCCTTGCGGCGGTCGCCGAAGCCCGGGGCCTTGACGGCGACGGACTTGAAGGTGCCGCGGATCTTGTTCACGACCAGGGTCGACAGGGCCTCGCCCTCGACGTCCTCGGCGATGATGACGAGCGGCTTGCCGCTCTGCATGACCTTCTCGAGCAGCGGGAGGAGGTCCTTGACCGAGGAGATCTTGGAGTTGGCGATGAGGATGTACGGGTCCTCGAAGCTGGTCTCCATGCGCTCCAGGTCGGTGGCGAAGTACGCGGAGATGTAGCCCTTGTCGAAGCGCATGCCCTCGGTGAGCTCGAGCTCCAGGCCGAAGGTGTTGCTCTCCTCGACGGTGATGACGCCTTCCTTGCCGACCTTGTCCATGGCCTCGGCGATGAGCTCGCCGATCTGGGTGTCGGCGGCGGAGATGGAGGCGGTGGAGGCGATCTGCTCCTTGGTCTCCACGTCCTTGGCCTGGGCGAGCAGCTGGTCGGAGACGGCCGAGACGGCCTTCTCGATACCGCGCTTCAGGGCCATCGGGTTGGCGCCGGCGGCGACGTTGCGCAGACCCTCGCGGACGAGCGCCTGGGCGAGCACGGTGGCGGTGGTGGTGCCGTCACCCGCGACGTCGTCGGTCTTCTTGGCGACCTCCTTGACGAGCTCCGCGCCGATCTTCTCGTACGGGTCCTCGAGCTCGATCTCCTTGGCGATGGAGACACCGTCGTTGGTGATCGTGGGGGCGCCCCACTTCTTCTCAAGGACGACGTTGCGGCCCTTGGGGCCGAGCGTGACCTTGACGGCGTCGGCAAGCTGGTTCATACCGCGCTCAAGGCCGCGGCGAGCTTCCTCATCAAAAGCGATGATCTTGGCCATCTGAAGTGGTCCTCCGGGACACGGTCGACTGCTCGGACCAGAGGTGCCCGCGACGGACGGCCCTGTGAGCGGGGGTCCTTTCCCCTACCGCTCGCCGGGGCCTCACCGACCCGGTCCGCTTGTCACTCTCATGCTGTGAGTGCTAACGCCAATGATTAGCACTCACGGGTGGCGAGTGCAAGCCCGATCGCCGTGTCCCCACGGACCGGCCGCACCGGTTCCGGACATGACGCAGGCCCGTACGACGTGTCGTACGGGCCTGGCGCGAAGAAATCGCCGACCAGCTCGTGACGAGCCGAGGGCTCCGCAGGTTTCGAAGGTCAGCCCGCGGCGGCACGAACCATGTCCGCCTGCGGCCCCTTCTGCCCCTGGGAGATCTCGAACTCGACCCGCTGGCCCTCTTCGAGGGTGCGGTAGCCGTCCATCTGGATCGCGCTGTAGTGGACGAACACGTCCGCACCACCGTCGACCGCGATGAAGCCGTAGCCCTTCTCCGCGTTGAACCACTTGACGGTGCCCTGAGCCATTCCGAACTCCCCTTGTGCTGTGCTGGCCATTCACGGGTCCGCAGTCTTTGCGGGCCCAGGTCCGGTGGGCCGGCCCGAGGGAACCCCCCCTGGGCGCAGCCCTGCACGCCGCAGACCACCGCCCGTGGCCCTTCAACGGGCCCGGCGGACGGTGAATGCGTCGACCGCGGCTGAATGTATCCGGACAGGAGCCCTGTGCAACAGGGCCAACTTCACGGAAATCCCGGGCCATGACAAGGGATATGACGGGATGAAAGCGGCGGATCTCGGCAATTCACGCCGGACATAACGGGCAGAAAACGACATATTGCCGTATGAATTCTGACACTTGCCTGACAGGTTCGTCCCCGTGCCGTCCGCGTCCCGTCTCAGCGGGCGGACGTGGCCGTCGATCGGCCCCGGAGCGCTGCGCACACGATCCGACCGGTCGGCCGGGCTGCAGAATTCCGGGTATTGCGGCTGATCAGGGGCGGGCGGGCGCGGAGGGGAGCACTGCCACGGCCGAACTCTACTCCCCGTCAGGCGGTGGTATTTCCACCCGGCACGGCGAGAGCCGCCGCCGGGACCGGAAAATCGGGTTCCGGTCCCGGCGGCGGCTCTCCGCTTCCCGTCTCGGACGGAACGTCAGCAGCCGCCGGCCACCGCGGGGATGATCGACACCGAGGCGCCGTCCTTGACCGCGGTCTCCAGGCCGTCGGCGAAGCGCACGTCGTCGTCGTTCACGTAGACGTTGACGAAGCGGCGGAGCTTGCCGGCGTCGTCCAGGATGCGGGCGGAGATGCCGGTGTGGTTCTGCTCCAGGTCCGCGATGACCGCGGCCAGGGTGTCACCCTCGGCGGTCACCTCGGCGGAGCCGCCGGTGTAGGTGCGCAGGATGGTCGGGATGCGGACGGTGGCGCTCATGCGGTGCTCCTTGCGGACGGGGGTGGGCTGCTCAGACGAGGCCGGCGGCGCGGAAGGACTCCAGCGTCGGGCGGATGGTGGCGGTCAGGCCGGCGTCGGCGACCGCGTCGAGGGTCTTCAGGCCGTCGCCGGTGTTGATCGCGACGGTCTCCTTCGACGGATCCAGCTGCCCGGTCTCGACCAGCTTCTTGAGGACGCCGACGGTCACGCCGCCCGCGGTCTCGGCGAAGATGCCCTCGGTGCGCGCCAGCAGCTTGATGGCGGCCACCACCTCGGCGTCGGTGACGTCCTCGACGGCACCGCCGGTACGGCGGGCGATGTCCAGCACGTACGGGCCGTCGGCCGGGTTGCCGATCGCCAGCGACTTGGCGATGGTCTGCGGCTTGACCGGGCGGATCACGTCGTGGCCGGCCTTGAAGGCGGCGGAGACCGGGGAGCAGCCCTCGGCCTGGGCGCCGAAGATCCTGTAGGGGCGGTCCTCGACCAGACCGAGCTTGATCAGCTCCTGCAGGCCCTTGTCGATCTTGGTGAGCTGGGAGCCCGAGGCGATCGGGATCACGATCTGCTCCGGCAGCCGCCAGCCGAGCTGCTCGCAGATCTCGAAAGCCAGCGTCTTGGAGCCCTCGCCGTAGTACGGGCGGAGGTTGACGTTGACGAAGCCCCAGCCCTCGCCGGCCGGGTCGCCGATCAGCTCGGAGCAGAAGCGGTTCACGTCGTCGTAGTTGCCGTCGATGCCGACCAGGGCGCCGCCGTACACACCGGCCATGACGATCTTGCCCTGCTCCAGGTCGTGCGGGATGAACACGCAGGACTTGAATCCGGCCCGGGCCGCGGCCGCGCCGACCGCGCCGGCCAGGTTGCCGGTGGAGGAGCAGGAGAGCGTGGTGAAGTCGAAGGCGCGGGCCGCCTCGATGGCGCAGGCCACCACCCGGTCCTTGAAGGAGTGCGTGGGGTTGCCCGAGTCGTCCTTGACGTGCAGCTGGGCGGTGAAGCCGAGCTCGCGGCCGAGGTTGTCGGCCTTCACCAGCGGGGTCCAGCCGGGGTTCAGGTTGGGCTTGCCGGCCACGTCCGCGGGCACCGGCAGCAGCGGGGCGTAGCGCCAGATGCTGGCCGGGCCGGCCTCGATCCGCTTGCGGAGCTCCGCGGCGTCGTAGCCGGAGTAGTCGTAGGCGATCTCCAGCGGGCCGAAGCACTCGAGACAGGCGAAGCTCGGGCCGAGCGGGAAGCAGGTGCCGCACTCGCGACAGGAAAGCGCTGCGGCCGGACCGAGATCGACGGCGGCAACGGGTGCAGGGGTAGCGGTAGCCATGGTGGCGGAGGCCTCTCTCCTCATCTTCCCCGTGACGCGGTTGCGCCACAGGCCGGAATTGGCACCTGTCCCGCGGGCCTGCGACCGCCGCGCGAGAAGGTTGCCGGGACGTCAACGGGCCGTTCCCTCAGTCCCTCTGGATGAGCTCTGTGAAGTTGTGTGTCGTGCGCTGCGGCGACCCCGGCGTGCGAAGGCTCGACCTCAGTACGAAGACTGTATCCGAAGGCCCGGGCGCCGAGAGGTTGCGTCCGATCCGCGAGATGGAAGTTGCGAGGAGCGAGACCGTGACCGAGTTGCCCCGTCCCGACGTCCTCCCGGAGGTGGCGTCCTGGCTGCGTCGCCGCTCCTGGACGGCGGCCGACCGCCCCCTGGAGCGGCTGCTCGCCGCCAAGCGGGCGGCGGGTCGGGCCGGCACCGTCAGCGTCGTCCTGCCCGCACTCGACGAGGAACCGACCGTCGGGGAGATCGTCGCCACCGTCCGCGAGGAGCTGATGGAGCGCCACCCCCTGGTCGACGAACTGGTGGTGGTCGACTCCGGCTCGGTCGACCGGACCGCCGAGACCGCCCGCGCGGCCGGCGCCCGCGTGGTGCACAGGGACGACGTGCTCCCCCGGCTCGCGGCGGCCCCCGGCAAGGGCGAGGTGCTCTGGCGCTCGCTGCTGGCGACCACCGGCGAGATCGTCTGCTTCGTCGACGCCGACCTGCGCGAGTTCGACCCGGCCTTCGTCTCCGGCATCGTCGGCCCGCTCCTCACCGACCCCGGGATCCAGCTGGTCAAGGCGATGTACGACCGTCCGCTGGAGACCGAGGGGGCGGTGGTGCCGGCCGGCGGCGGACGGGTCACCGAGCTGGTCGCCCGGCCGCTGCTCAACCTGCACTGGCCGCAGCTGGCCGGCTTCGTCCAGCCGCTCGGCGGCGAGTACGCGGCGCGCCGTTCGCTGCTGGAGCGGCTGCCCTTCCCGACCGGGTACGGGGTGGAACTCGGTCTGCTGGTGGACGCGCTGGAGGAGGTCGGCCTGGACGCGCTGGCCCAGGTCGACGTCGGGGTGCGGCACCACCGCCACCAGGACGGCCAGGCGCTCGGGCGGATGGCCGCCACGATCTACCGCACCGCCCTGGAGCGGCTCGACCGCGCCCACCGGCTGAAGGCCGGCGAGGACCTCGTCCACCCGCTGCTCACCCAGTTCAGCCGGGACCCGGGCACCCGCGGCTTCACCGCGCACACCCACGAGGTCACCGCCCTGGAACGCCCGCCGATGCGGACCGTCCCCGAGTACCGGGACCGCTGAGCGCGGCCCGCGCGGGGCTTCGAATGGTTTGCCGCGGCGGTCCCGCGGCAAGCTAGGGGATATGGCCGATCTCGCGTTCGAACGTACGCAGCAGTCCGGCGCCGCCCCCGTCCTGGTGGCCTCGAACCGCGGCCCGGTGTCCTTCAGCAGCGGGGACGACGGCGCGCTCACCCTGAAGAGAGGCGGTGGCGGTCTGGTCTCCGGGCTGTCCGCGATCGACGACCCCTCGGCGGTCTGGGTCTGCGCCGCCCTCGGTGACGCCGACCGGACGGCCGCCCGGCAGGCCCCGGACGGACGGCTCGACCTCGCCGGCCACGACGTGGGTGGACAGGCCGTCCGGATGCTGGACATCGAGCCCGGCACATTCGCCCGCGCCTACAACGGCATCGCCAACTCCACCCTGTGGTTCGTCCACCACCTGCTGTACGACACCCCGGTCTCCCCCGTCTTCGACGACCGGTTCCGCCGCGAGTGGGAGTCCTACACCGCGTACAACACCGCCTTCGCCGAGGCACTGGCCGCCGAGGCCGCCCCGGGCGCCGCCGTGCTGGTGCAGGACTACCACCTGTCGCTCGCCCCGGCACTGCTCCGCGCACTCCGCCCCGACCTGCGGATCGGACACTTCTCGCACACCCCGTGGGCGCCGCCCGAGTACTACCGGCTGCTGCCCGACGACGTCGCCGCCGAGGTGCTCACCGGCATCCTGGGCGCCGACCGGGCCGGCTTCCTCACCGAGCGCTGGGCGCTCGCCTTCGCCGACTGCTGCGAGAAGGTGCTCGGCGCCGAGGTGGACCGCGCCGCCCGCACCGTCACCCACGCCGGACGCACCACACGGCTCGGCGTGCACGGGCTCGGCGCCGACGCCGACTTCCTGCGCGAGCGCGCGCACCGGCCGGACGTCGACGCCCGGCTGGCCGCACTCCGCGAGTCGGTCGGCGACCGCAGGACCATCGTGCGGGTCGACCGCACCGAGCTCAGCAAGAACATCGTCCGCGGCCTGCTCGCCTACCGGCACCTGCTGCGCAGCCGCCCCGAGTGGCTGGACCGGGTGGTGCACATCGCCTTCGCCTACCCGTCCCGGCACGACCTGCCGGAGTACCGCGAGTACACGGCGGCCGTGCAGCGGATCGCCCACGAGATCGACGACGAGTTCGCCACGCCCTCCTGGCAGCCGCTGATCCTGCACGTCAACGACGACTTCCCGCGCTCGCTGGCCGCCTACCGGCTGGCCGACGTCGCCCTGGTCAACCCGATCCGGGACGGCATGAACCTGGTCGCCAAGGAGATCCCGGTGGTCTCCGACACGGGCTGCGCCCTGGTCCTCTCCCGGGAGGCCGGCGCCTTCGCGGAGCTCGCCGACGACTCGATCACCGTCAACCCGTACGACGTGATCGCCACCGCGGACGCCCTGCACCAGGCCCTCACCATGCCCGCGGGCGAGCGCACCGACCGCACCAAGCGGCTCGCCGCCGCAGCCACCGCACTGCCCCCGCAGCAGTGGTTCCTGGACCAGCTGAACGCCCTCGGCTGACACCCGGGCACATGGGTGACCCACCAGGGTCACCCATGTGCCCCGACGGCACGCCTCAGCGCCGCGGGCCCAGTTCCTCGGCGAGGGCCGACAGCAGGTCCACCAGGCCGGCCGGACCCTGGACCACCAGGTCCGCCCGGTCGGCCAGTTCGCGCACCGGCGCCTCGCCGGTGGTCGGGCCGCTGCACACCAGCAGCCCCGGCGACCCCTCGCCGCGCCGCTTCTCGACCGCCGCGTAGGCGGCCAGGTCGCCCAGGTCGTCGCCGGCGTAGAGGACGGTCCGGGCGGACCGCTCGGCGAGGAAGGCCTCCAGCGCGGCGCCCTTGTCGACGCCCGGCGGCCGCAGCTCCAGCACGAACCGGCCGGGCTCCACGACCAGGCCGTGCTCGGCGGCGAACGCGGCCAGCGGGGCGCGCAGCCGGTCCATCGCGGGCTGCGGCTCCGCGGTGCGGCGGGTGTGCACGGCGAGCGCCCGGCCCTTGTCCTCCGTCCAGGTGCCCTCGGGGGCGGCCTCGCGGGCCAGCACCCCGGGGAGGGCGGCCCGAGCGGCCGCGACGCCGGCCGGCGGCTCGGGGGCGGTCAGCTCCCCGGACTGCGCGTCCCAGCGCTCGGCGCCGTACTGGCCGAGGACGGTGAGGTGCTCCAGACCGGGGACGCCGGCGAAGCCCCCGTACGCGACGGCGTCGGCGGCGGGCCGGCCGGTGACCACGACCACCGCCGCGACCTGCGGGGCCAGTGCGGACAGCACGGCCGCGGCCTCCGGGTGGGCCCGGGCCGCGGTCGGGTCGGCCACGATCGGGGCCAGGGTGCCGTCGAAGTCGAGTGCCACCACGGCCTCGCCGGGAGCGGCCAGCAGGGCGGCGAGGCCGTCCCGCCCGGCGGCCGTGCTCGGTGTGAACTGCTCAGGAATGCCCATGTCCGGGACGGTACCCAGGCGCGGGCGCCGGACACCGTCAGCGCGCGGCGCGCCTGCGCTCGCGGACCCGCCGCAGCCGGTTGACCAGCACCGGATCGGCGGCCAGCGCCTCCGGCCGGTCCAGCAGGGCGTTGAGCAGCTGGTAGTAGCGGGTGGCCGAGATGTCGAGCTCCTCGCGGATCGCCCGCTCCTTGGCACCCGCGGTGCGCCAGGGCCGGGCCTCCAGGGCGAGCACCGCGCGCTCCCGCTCGGTCAGTTCCGCCATCGTCCACCTCCTCTTACGAGGTGTCATTCTGCCCGGCCGGTGCGACACACTCTGCCCGCCCCGCCCGGGTGCCCGGCGCCGCTAGCGTCGGAGCCATGACCTTCGCACTGCACGTCCCCGGCGCCGAGCTCGAGCCCGAGCCGCTCGACCCCGACCGGATCGTCTCCGGTACGCCCGAGGTGACCGGGAAGGTGCTGTGGACCTCGCCGGACGGGCGGCAGCTGCGCGGCCTGTGGCAGATCACGCCGGGGGTGGTGACCGACACCGAGGCGGACGAGCTGTTCGTGGTGGTGAGCGGCCGGGCCACCGTCGAGGTCGAGGGCGGCCCGACCCTGGAGGTCGGCCCCGGCGACGCGGCCGTCCTGCGCGCCGGCGACCGCACCACCTGGACGGTCCACGAGACCCTCCGCAAGGCCTACGCGATCACGCTGGGCTAGTGCCGCGTCAGGCGACTCTCTGCGCGACAGGGCGCGGGCTGCCCGACGCGGCACTGGCTACCTCCTCGCGCGCCCTGCCTCGGCTGCGGCGGCGGCCTGGAGTGCTGCCAGGGCGTCGTCGCCGTCGCGCTTCACCGCCGCGCCGATCTGCTGCTTGACCAGACCGCTGACCTTGTCCCAGGAGGGGTCGCCGTAGGGGTAGAAGTTGGCGGTCGGCAGGGCGTTGAGGAACTCGGTGAGGTCGCGGTGGCGGCCGCTGCCGGTCATGTCGGCGCGGGTCTCCTGGGTGACCGGGAGCAGGTTGTACTGCTCGTCGAAGGAGAGCTGGTTGTCCTTCCGGTAGAGGTGGCCGAGGAACTTCTTGATCTCGGCGCGGTGCCCGTTGGCCTTGAAAGCCATCATCCAGTCGGCGACGCCGAAGGTGGCCGGCTTCACCGAGGCGTCCTTGCGCGGGATCGCCGCCGTGCCGTAGTCGATCTTCGCGCCGACGGCCTTGGCGATCAGGCCGGGGTGGCCGTTGAGCATCGCGACCTTGCCGCCGGCGAAGTCGTTGAAGGCGGTCTTGCGGTCGGTGGCGGCCGGGTCGGCGTAGGTGAGGTGCTTGTCGACCAGGTTGCTGCGCAGCCAGGCGAAGGTGGCCCGGTTCTGCGGGGAGTCGAAGGTGTAGTTTCCGGCGTTGTCGGCGAGGCCGCCGCCCCCGCCCATGGCCCAGATCATCGACTCGGCCTGGGCCTCCTCGGGGCCGAGCGGCAGCCCGTACGGGATCACCCCGGGCACCTTGGCCTTGATCTGTTCGGCGTCGTGGCGCAGCTCGTCCCAGGTGGTGGGCGGGGCGGTGATGCCGGCCTTGGCGAAGATCGCCTTGTTGTAGAAGAACACCCGGGTGGAGGCGACGAACGGGATGCCGTACTGGCTGCCGAGCACCTGGCCGGCCCGGGCGAAGGCGTCGATCATGCCGGCCTGGGTGTCGATGGAGAGCACGTCGGTGGCGGGGTAGAGCCGGCCGGCGGCGACCTGGTCGGCGAAGCCGCCGGTCTGCACGAGGTCGGGGACGTGGCCCTCGGCGATCAGCGAGGCGACCCGCTTGTCGATGTCGTTCCAGCTCTGCAGGTCGACCTGGACCTTGATCCCGGGGTTGGCCGCCTCGAAGCCGCGGACGACCTCGTCCCAGAAGCGCGAGGTGCTGTTGGCGTCGCTGTCGCCGTAGTCCGCGGCGACCAGGCGGAGCGTGACGTCGCCGCCGCCGTCGCCGTCGCCGAACGTGCCGCAGCCGGTGGCCAGCACCAGGGCGAGCGCGGGCAGGAGGGCGCGACAGGCGCGGAGCGGATTGGTGCGGGTGAGGGTGTTCACGCGGGGTACCGCCTTAGGGAGGGGAAGCTGCGCCACCCTCCCAAGCCGCCGTAGGCGTGGTCCAGACCTGTTCGCGCGGTAGTTATCGAAGTGTCAGATGTCGTTGCACCGGATGCAATCGGAACCGGGCGAATCCGGACAGTCCGGAACGGTGTTCAGACGGTGACCACCTGAACGCCGGCCTCCGTGAACGCCCGCGTCAGACCGGCGTCGGCACCGGAGTCGGTGACCAGGGTGTCGATCGCCTCCAGGCCGCAGATCCGGGCGAAGGCGCGGCGGCCGAGCTTGGAGGAGTCGGCGGCGACCACCACGCGCTTCGCCCGCTCGGCGAGCAGCCGGTTCACTCCGGCCTCGCCCTCGTGGTGGGCGGTGGCGCCGTGCTCGACGTCGATCGCGTCCACGCCCAGCACGGTGACGTCCAGGGCGAGTTCGGCCAGCATCAGCCCGGCGAGCGGGCCGATCAGCTCGTAGGACTGCGGGCGGGCGACGCCGCCGGTGACCACGATCTTCACCTGCGGACGGACCGTCAGTTCATTGGCGATGTTGAGGGCGTTGGTGACCACGGTGAGGCCCTGGCCGGCGCCGCCCTCGGGGCGCTCGGTGAGCTCGGGCCGGACGGCGAGCGCCCGGGCGACCTCGGTGGTGGTGGTGCCGCCGTTGAGTCCGACCACCTCGCCGGGGGCGACCAGGCCGGCCACCGCGGCGCCGATCCGCTGCTTGGCGTCGGCGTGCCGGGCGGTCTTGTAGCGCAGCGGCAGGTCGTAGGAGACGTGGTGGGCGACCGCGCCGCCCCGGGTGCGGGTGACCATCTGCTGGCGGGCCAGCTGGTCGAGGTCGCGGCGGATGGTCGCGGCGGAGACCTGGAGCTCCTCGGCGGCCTCCTCGACCTCCAGTCGGCCGTGCTCCGCCAGCAGTTCCAGCAGTGCGTTCCACCGCTCGTACCTGGACACCCCGCGCCGCCCTCCTGACCAGATCCGGCCGCTGCGCGCATGTGCGCGAAGCCTGCACAGCTTTGCACACCGCTTGCGCGGCGCGCCCGGCCGGGCGCAGGCCCGCGCCACGCCCGGCCTTCGCACCGTTGCGCATTGATGCGCGAAAGAGCTATAAATCAATCATCTTCACGCAGTTCCGGGTCACGAGTCCGAGGAGCCGCTCCATGCCCCAGCCATCCCTCACCGCCGAGGAGCTGGCCACCCAGCCCGCCGACTGGCGCACGGCCTCGGCGCTGGCCGCCGAGTCGGCCGACCGCCTCCCGCAGCGCGGGGAGCGCGTGGCCGTGGTCGGCTGCGGCACGTCCTGGTTCATGGCGCAGGCGTACGCCGCGCTGCGGGAGGCCGGCGGGCACGGCGAGACGGACGCCTTCGCCGCCTCCGAGTTCCCGCAGGGCCGCCGCTACGACCGGGTGCTGGCGATCACCCGCTCCGGCACCACCACCGAGGTGCTGGAGCTGCTCGGGCGCACCAAGGCCCCCGCCACCGCGATCACCGCGGACACCTCGCAGCCGGTCACCGGCGCCGCCGACGCGGTGCTCGACCTCGGCTTCGCGGACGAGCGCTCGGTGGTGCAGACCCGCTTCGCCACCACCGCCCTCGCCCTGCTCCGGGCCCACCTGGAGTCGGAGGGCGCCCTGCCCGCCGGGGCGCGCACGGTCGCCCGGGCCGCCGCGGACGGGCTGGGGGCGGTGGCCGACCCGCTCCCGGAGGGGCTGGCCGGCTGCGAGCAGTTCTCGTTCCTCGGCACCGGCTGGACGGCCGGCCTCGCCCTGGAGGCCGCGCTCAAGATGCGCGAGGCCTCGCTCTCCTGGACGGAGGCCTACCCGGCGATGGAGTACCGGCACGGGCCGATCAGCATCGCCGCGCCGGGCCGCGCGGTCTGGGTCTTCGGCGACCTGCCGGAAGGCCTGGCCGGCCAGATCGCGGCGACCGGCGCGCTGCTGGTGGCCGGTTCGGGCACGGACGGCATCGACCCGATGGCCGACCTCGTCCGGGCGCAGCGCCTGGCGCTGGCGGTCGCCGCAGCCCGCGGACTAGACCCGGACCGGCCGCGGAATCTGACCCGGTCGGTGGTACTCGCCCCGGACGGGGCATGAGAAAGGAGGCGGGGCGGGAAGGAGCAAACCTCTCGGCTGTGGCGCAATGGCGACAAACGTCACCGACATGGACCAGACCAATCACGCAACTGGACTAGACCTCTCGGACCGGCTCAAGGGAGACTGTCCCCCGTGAAGCACGTCATCGCACTCGATGTGGGCGGCACCGGCATGAAGGCCGCGCTGCTCGCCCAGGACGGCTCCGTGCTGCTGGAAGCACGGAGGCCGACCGGGCGGGAGCACGGCACGGACGCCGTCGTCGCCGCCATCCTCGACTTCGCCGCCGACCTGGCGGACGAGGGCCGGACCCGTCTCGGGAGCGCTCCCCTCGCCGCCGGCGTCGCCGTGCCGGGGACGATCGACGAGAAGAACGGGATCGCGGTCTTCTCCGCCAACCTCGGCTGGCGCGACCTGCCGATGCGCAAGCTGCTCGGCGAGCGCCTCGGCGGCCTGCCGGTCGCCCTCGGCCACGACGTCCGCTCCGGCGGGCTGGCCGAGGGACGGATCGGCGCCGGCCGCGGCGTCGACCGGTTCCTGTTCGTCGCGCTGGGCACCGGCATCGCCGGCGCCATCGGCATCGGCGGACGGATCGAGGCGGGAGCGCACGGCTACGGCGGCGAGATCGGCCACGTCGTGGTCCGGCCCGGCGGCCCGGCCTGCGGCTGCGGCGCCCGCGGCTGCCTGGAGACCCTGGCCTCGGCCTCCGCGGTCTCCCGGGCCTGGGCCGGGGCCAGCGGCGACCCGGAGGCGGACGCGGCTGCCTGCGCGGCCGCGGTCGAGGCCGGCGACCCGCGCGCGGCCGAGGTCTGGCGGACGGCGGTCGAGGCCCTCGCGGACGGCATCGTGATGGCCCAGAGCCTGCTGGACCCGTCCACGGTGATCGTCGGCGGCGGGCTGGCCGAGGCGGGCGACACGCTCTTCGCACCGCTGCGTGCGGCGGTCTCCGAGCGGCTGACCTTCCAGATGCCGCCCAAGGTCGTCCCGGCCGAGCTCAGAGACACCGCAGCTTCCCTGGGCGCGGGTCTGCTCGCCTGGGACCTGCTCTCCACGGAGGTGACCGCGTGACCGCGGACCGCATTGCACTGGCCGGAGCCCGACTCGTCCTGCCGGGCGGCGTCGTCGAGAACGGCCGGCTCACCGTCGAGGGGTCGCGGATCGCGGCCCTCGGCGGCGAGCGCGAGCCCGCCGACCTCGATCTCACCGGGTGCACGGTCGTCCCCGGCTTCGTCGACCTGCACGTGCACGGCGGCGGCGGCGCCTCGTACGCCTCCGGCGACGCCGAGCAGGCACTGGTCGCGGCACGCACCCACCTGGCACACGGCACCACCACGACGATCGCCTCCACCGTCACCGGCGAGATCGACGAGGTGTGCCGGCAGGCGGCCGTCCTCTCCGAGCTGGTCGAGGACGGCGTGCTGGCCGGCGTGCACTTCGAGGGCCCGTTCATCTCGCCGGGCCGCTGCGGCGCGCACGACCCCGCCCTGCTGCGCGACCCCGACCCGGCGGTCGTCCGCAAGGTGGTGGACGCCGCCCGCGGCACCGCGCGGATGGTCACCCTCGCCCCCGAGCTCCCGGGCGGCCTGGACTCCGTCCGGATGCTGGCCGACCTCGGCGTGATCGCGGCCGTCGGCCACACCGACTCCGACTATGCCAAGACCCTGGAGGCGATCGAGGCCGGCGCGACCGTCGCCACCCACCTGTTCAACGCGATGCCGGCCATCGGCCACCGTGCCCCCGGCCCGATCGTCGCCCTGCTGGAGGACGAGCGGGTCACCGTCGAACTGATCAACGACGGCGTCCACCTGCACCCCTCGGTGCTGGACCTCGCCTACGGCACCGCCGGCTCCGGCCGGGTCGCGCTGATCACCGACGCCATGGGCGCGGCCGGCATGGGCGACGGCCTCTACCCGCTCGGGCCCCTGGCCGTCCGGGTCGAGGGAGGCGTGGCCCGGCTGGTCGAGGGCGGCTCCATCGCGGGCTCCACCCTCACCCTCGACGTGGCGTTCGAGCGCTCCGTCACCGTCAACGGACTGAGCCTCGGTCAGGCCGTCGAGTCCCTGTCCACCGTTCCGGCCCGGCTGCTCGGCCTGGCGGACACCGTCGGGTCGCTGGAGACCGGCAAGAACGCCGACCTGGTCGTCCTCGACTCCCTCACGTACGACCTCGTCGCGGTGATGCGCCGCGGCGAGTGGATCACCGGCGCCGACCGTCTCTCCCAGGCCCTCCCGGTCTGATCCCCGCGTCCCACCGGGGTGAGTGGCGGTACTGCGTCCCGCCACTCACCCCAGGGGGACACCCATGCCTCTCGCCGCCACCGCCGACCTGCTCGCCGCCGCGGCGGCCGCCCGCCGCGGCCTGCCCGCCTTCAACGTGATCACCCTGGAGCACGCCGAGGCGATCGCGGCCGGCGCGGAGACCGCCGGCACCGCCGCCGTGCTGCAGATCAGCCAGAACGCGGTCCGCTACCACGGCGGCCGGCTGCTGCCGCTGGCCCGCGCCTGCGCCGAGGTCGCGGCCGCCGCCCGCGTCCCGCTCTCGCTCCACCTCGACCACGTCGAGGACACCGATCTGCTGCACGCCGCACCGGCGGCCGGCTTCTCCTCGGCGATGTACGACGCCTCCCGGCTGCCGCACGACGACAACGTCAAGTCGACCGCGCAGGCCGCCGCCTGGGCGCACCGGCACGGGCTGCACCTGGAGGCGGAGCTCGGCCGGGTGGGCGGCAAGGACGGCGAGCCGCCGCTCTCCCCGCACGCCCCCGGTGCCCGCACCGACCCGGACGAGGCGGCCCGGTACGTCGCGGACACCGGTGTGGACGCGCTCGCCGTCGCCGTCGGCAGCTCGCACGCGATGACCGCCCGCACCGCCGAACTGGACCACGGCCTGATCGCCCGGCTGGCCGCCGCAGTGCCCGTTCCGCTGGTCCTGCACGGCAGTTCGGGAGTGCCGGACGGCCAGCTCGCGGACGGCATCGCGGCCGGACTGGTCAAGGTGAACATCGGCACGGCGCTCAACACCGCCTTCACCCCGGCCGTCCGCCGGCACCTGGCCGCGGACGCCCGGGTCACCGACCCGCGGCGCTACCTCGCCGAGGGGCGCGCGGCGATGGCCGCCGCGGTCGCCCGGCTCGCCGCCGTCGTCAGCTCTTCGGGTAGTCGCTGACCGACATCGGGGTCAGCGCGACCTGGTCGAGCAGGATGCTGCCGCTGCCGGCCGGAAGGGTCACCGTCAGGGTGTTCGTCCCGGCCACCAGCTGCGGCCATATGTTGGTGCTGTACCAGGCGCGGTCCGCGTCCGTGCTGCCCTTGGAGTAGTTCTTGAAGGTCACCCCGCCGGGGTGCTCCTTGCCGTTGACGGTCACCTGGGCCGGCGTGTCGGAGCCGGTGTTGTTGAAGTGCAGCCAGAACTTGGTCTGCCCGGCCTGCTCGGCCGTCACCGTCCAGGTCACCGTCGACCCGCCCTGCAGCGTCAGGTAGCTGCCGTCGGCGGAGATCGCGCCCTTCACGGTGCTCGCCGACGGGGCGTTCTGGGCCTGCAGCTTGGCGGCGTCGGCGACCGGCTTGGCGTCCGGCGTCGGGCTCGCAGACGCGGAGGGCGAGGCGGGCGCGCCGGTCGAGGCCTGCGCGGAGGCGCTCGGGTTCGGCGCGGCCTTGTCCTTCTTCCCCGGGTCGCCGGTGGACAGCGCGATGCCCGCACCGATCGCCACCGCGGCGATCACGGCCACGGCACCGATCACGGCGCCCTTGCCGCGGCCCGAGCTCGGGCGGTCCTCGCCCGGCTGCGGACGGGAGCGCTCGGCGTAGCGGCTCTGCTGCTGCGGCGGCAGCGGTGTCATCGGGCTGGTGGTCTGCTGGCCGTACGAGGGCTGCGCCGGGTGGGCCTGCTGGGGGCGGGGGGCGGCCTGCTGGCCGTACTGCGCGCGGCCGACCTCCATCGGGCGGCTGTACGAGCTGCGCGGCTGGCTGGGCGCGGCGGAGCCGTCGGCAGGGCGGTAGAGATAGGCGAACGGGTCGTCGTCGCCCGCGCCCTCGGGCGCGCCGTTGCTGCCGTCCGTGGTCACGGTGCTCACTCCCCGGGCAGATGATGGACGCTCGTACCGGGGAACCCTACCTGCAGGGCCCTGCCGCAGGGAAAGCCGATCAACGGCGCGACTACCCGGCGCGACGGTGGGAACGCTCCCCCCTCGCTCCCCTCACGGAACCTCCACGCGCCCGCTTCTCGTCGTACATCCGCTCGTCGGCGGCGTGCAGCACCTCCTCGGTGGACATGCCGCAACCCGCCCAGCCGATGCCGAGGCTGACGCCCACCCGCATCGCGCGGTTGTCGATCCGCATCGGCGGGATGATCGCGTTGCGCAGCCGCCCGGCGAGGTCCTTCGCCTCCTCGCGGCCGATGCCGTCCGCGAGCACCACGAACTCGTCACCGCCGAGCCGGGCCACCGTGTCACCCTCCCGGACGGCCTGCTGGAGCCGACGGGCCACCTCGATGAGCACCGCGTCACCGGCGTTGTGGCCGAACCGGTCGTTGATGGACTTGAAACCGTCCAGGTCGCAGAAGAGCACCGCCAGGCCCTTGTCGGGGACGGCCGGCATCCGGTGTGCGCCGTTCCACGGCTCGGCGCCCTCGGGCTGCTCGGCGGGCACCACGGTGTGCACGTGCGCCGGGCCGCGGTCGAAGCGCCCCAGCACCTCCCCGGCCGCGAAGGCCTCCAGGTCGCGGTCGAGGGCACTGCCGGGCGCGCCGTACCCGTGCGCCAGCGGCACCGGCGCACCCATGCCGTCGAAGGCGCTGTGCGCGCTGTAGGAGAACCCGGAGGAGGCGAGCGCGGCACCGTGCTCGGCCGCACTCGGCGCCACGCTGCACAGCCGGCGGCCCAGCCTGGCCCTGAGCTCCGAGCCGTTCGGCAGCCCGGTCAGCGCGTCGTGGCTGGCCCGGTGCGCCAGCTGCAGCTCGTGCCGCTTGCGGTCCTCGATGTCCTCGACGTGCGTGAGCAGGAAGCTCGGGCCCTCGGCGGCGTCCGCCACCACCGAGTTGCGCAGGCAGACCCACTGGTAGCCGCCGTCCCGCCGGGAGAGCCGCAGCTCCGCCCGGCCGCCCTCGGCGCTGGTGCGCTGCAGCAGGGCGAGGTCCTCCGGGTGCACCAGATCGGCGAAGCTCTGCTGGCGCAGCGTCGCCCGCGGCCGGCCCAGCAGGCGGCACAGCGCGTCGTTGACCCTGGTCAGCTGGCCCCGCCCGACGCCGTGCAGCTCGGTGATCGCCATTCCGCTCGGCGCGTACTCGAAGGCCTGGCGGAAGCTCTCCTCGCTGGCCCGCAGCGCCTGCTGCTCCTTCTCCAGCCGGGCCAGCGCCCGCTGCATCTCGGCGCGCAGCCGGGCGTTGCCGATCGCGATGGACGCCTGCAGGGAGAACATCTCCAGCGCCTCGCGGGTCCACGCGCCGGGCCGCTTGCCGCTGCGCGGCCGGTCCACCGAGAGCACGCCGAGCAGGTCGCCGCCGGCGCTGTACATGGGGGCGAAGAGGAAGTCGCGGGGGTGCCAGTCGTTGGCGTAGACGGGCAGCGGGCCGTCGCCCGTCCAGGTCGGCACGTCGGTGCCGATCGCCCAGCCCCGGTCGTACGGCAGGAAGCGCAGCGTGCCCCAGTGGTCGCTGACGCTGAGCATCCGGTCCCAGGACTCGCGGGAGCCGACCTGGCCGAGCAGCACCGCCGGGCCGCCCACCCCGCTCTCCTCGACCTCCCAGACCGCCGCCACCACCAGGTCGCCGTCGGGCCGGACGAGGCTCACCGCGGCCGCGTCGAACCCGAGCCCGTGCACGGCGCCCTCCACCACCGCCTGCAGGGTGCCGGCCAGGCTGCGGGCAGCGTTGAGGTCCGCCACGACCCGGTGCAAGGTGCGGAGGGTCGCGAGGCGGACATAGGGCTCCGACTCGGCTTCCATGCGGGGGCTCCCCGGCTGCTTCGGATTGGCGGTGATGGTTATCGTCCGATTGCCAGAAGAACTGAATCACAGCGAGCACAGCGATAGGCACGCTCGGTCAGCAATAGGCCATCACTTGTGACTCAAATCACACCACTTGCCCGTGCCCTCACCTCGATGGACGATGGCAAATCCGGACGAATCGGGACATCTTCCCGCGTCGCTTCCGCCGCACCGGCCCACGGTCCTACGACCAGGGCCCGATTCCGCTCCACAGGGCCGCGGACTACCGTGCGGTACGTGCACACCTCCTCGCAACCCTCCCACGCCCGCACGGCCGGCCCCGACGAGTTCCGGTCCGCCCTCTCCCAGCTCGCCTCCGGGGTCGCCCTGGTGACGGCGAACGACCCCGAGGACGGCGAGGACGCGGGCATGACGGCGACCTCGTTCCTCTCGGTGTCGCTGGAGCCGCCGCTGGTGCTCATCTCGGTCCGCGAGGACTCCCGGATGGACGACGTGCTCACCCGCGCCGAGACCTGGGCGGTCTCCCTCCTCGCCGAGGAGCAGCGCACCGCGGCCTCGCGGTTCGCCATGAAGGGCCGGCTCAGCGACCGGCTGCTGTTCGCCGACACCCCGCACCGGCGCGGCGAGCACAGCGGCGCACCGCTGATCGACGGCGCCCTCGCCACCGTGGAGTGCCGCACCGAACAGCGCGTCCCCGCCGGGGACCACACGCTCGTCATCGGCCGCGTCCTGGAGGCCCGGGTGCAGGAACCCGGCGGACGGCCACTGCTGTACTTCCGCGGCGACTACCGCCGGCTCGCCTGACACCGCCCCCGGACGGACGGCCCGTCGGCCGACGGAACGTCAGTCGGCACCGCGGACGCGGCCCCTGCCCTGCTTCAGCTGGGCGCGGTGCCGCTTGTTCTCCAGACGGCGCTCGACCATGCCGCGGGTCGGCCGGGTCGCCCGGCGCGCCTTCGGCGGCGGAGCGGTGGCCTCCCCCAGCAGGGAGGCGAGGCGGGCCGCGGCCACCTCCCGGTTGCGCCACTGCGAGCGGTGCTCGGACGCCCGGACGACCAGCACCCGGCCGTCCACCAGACGGTTGGCCAGGCGCTCCAGGGCACGCTCCTTCCACACCGGAGGCAGCGCGGCCGACCCCGCCAGGTCGTAGCGCAGCTCGACCTGGGTGTCGGAGGTGTTGACGTGCTGGCCACCGGGGCCGGAAGAACGCGAGAAGCGCCAGACGAGCTCGGCGTCAGGGACGACCACCGACCCCCGTACGCGGATGGGCTCGGACATACCCCCCATCATCCCGCCCCGCCCCATCCCGGGTCACCCGGTTATCGGCCCGCCCCTTCCGGGCATCGGCTCACCCGTAGGGGGCGCGGTTCCCCGCGCCCCTGAGTGGCCGGCCCGGCGCCCTGAAAGGTCGCCCCGGCCGGTGGCGGAGAATGGGGGCGTGATCGAGCTCGGGTATTCCCTGTCCAACCGCTTTCCCGACCCGCCGCAGACCGACTACCGGGAGGCCCCCGTCCGCAGTCTGCGCCACGACCTGTTCTGCGGCGACGTCTACCTGGAGACGGACGGCGAGGCCGTGGAGACCCGCTGGGGCTGGGTGCCGGTGCTGGACTTCGCGTGGGCGCTGTGCGACATCGTCGAGCAGCTCGACCGCGACCCACAGGGCAGCCGCGCCGCCACCGTGCAGACCGCCGACCTCGACTTCACCCAGAACACCGAGCTGCTGCGCTTCGCCCGCCGCTTCGGCTGGGTGGAGATCACCGCCACCTGGCTGCGGGACGCCGAGCCGATCGTGGTCCGCCACGCGGACCTCCGCCGCGAGGCGCGGGACTTCCTGCAGGACGTGCTGGCCGATCTGACGGACCTGCACGAGGGCCTCGGCGACAATCCGAACATCTGGACGGTGCAGGGCCGTTTCCCCAGGGTCTGACACCCGGAGCCGCCCCGCGGCACGCCGCAGTGCGACGGTTCGTACGAGAAATTCGCTCCGGCCTGGAACCATGGCCCCCGCGACCAGCGTTCTCCCGAACAAAAGCGACCGAAGGGACACACACACCATGCCCGTGAGCCTCTCCAAGGGTGGCAACGTCTCGCTGACCAAGGAGGCCCCCGGTCTGAGCGCCGTCACCGTCGGCCTCGGCTGGGACGTCCGCACCACCACCGGCGCGGAGTTCGACCTCGACGCCAGCGCGATCGTGCTGAACAACGACGGCAAGGTGTACTCCGACCGTCACTTCGTCTTCTTCAACAACACCGCCACCCCGGACAACACGGTCGTCCACACCGGCGACAACCGGACGGGCGAGGGCGCCGGCGACGACGAGCAGATCAACGTCAACCTGGCCGGCCTGCCGGCCGACGTCACCCGGATCACCTTCCCGGTCTCCATCTACGACGCGGTCAGCCGCGGCCAGAGCTTCGGCCAGGTCCGCAACGCGTACATCCGCGTGCTCAACGCGGCCGGCGGCGCCGAGATCGCCCGCTACGACCTGTCCGAGGACGCAGCCACCGAGACCGCCATGATCTTCGGCGAGCTCTACCGCAGCGGCGCCGAGTGGAAGTTCCGCGCCATCGGCCAGGGCTACGCCTCCGGCCTGGTCGGCATCGCCCAGGACTTCGGCGTCAACGTCTGACGCTCTGCTCCGACGGGCCGTCAACGGCCTGCGCACCACGAACGGGCGATGCCCGGGACTCCTGCGGGAGTCCCGGGCATCGCCCGTTCGGCGTCTTCCGCCGCCCCGTCAGGAGCGGCCCGCCCGCAGCTCGGGGAGCTGCAGCATCTCGGTGTCCTCGTGCGGGGTCAGGTCGACCACCTCGGGCCGGCCGTGCTCGGCCTGCTCGGCGGGCTCGGACTGCAGCGGGGCGGGGGCGGGCTCGACCGGCCGTGCGGCGCTGTCGGCCGGGGCGGCGTAGCGGACGCTCTCCGCCAGCGCCTCGTCGCCCACCACGTCCGCCAGGTCGCCCACCGCGGGCGCCGGGGCGGCGGCCCGCAGCGCGGCGGCGGTGGCCGGGCGGCCGAAGAAGCTGAAGCTCATGCGCCCGACGGGCCGGGGCCGGACGGCCGGGACGACGGTGCCTGCGGCCTGCGTGCGCAGGACGGGTGCCGAGGACACCGGCTGCGGCTCGGTGGCGGGCTCCCGGGCGGTCGGCGCGGCGGGGACGGCCTGCGGCCGGGCGACCGGCACAGGCTGCGGCATCCGCGGGCGGAGCTCCAGCTGGGCCCGCGCCTCGCCCTCGCGGCGGCGCTCCTCGGCCTCCGCACCGCGGCGCTCCAGGTGGCGCAGCGCGGCTGCCGCGCGGACGTACGCGGCCGGGGTGACGGGGTGCTCGGGGCGGGCGGCGTCGAGCGCGCGCTGGGCCGCCTCGGCCTCGCGCATCGCCTGCTCGGCGACCATGACGGCGCGTTCGCGCAGCAGTCGGGCGATCTCGGTCTCGGCCTTGGCGAGGCGCGACTTCTCCGCCGTCAGCCGGCGCCCGAAGCGGGTGGCCCGCTCCTCGGCGACCTCGGCGGCGTACTCGGCCTCGGCGAGCTGTTCCTCGAAACGCTCCTCCAGGCGCAGCCGCCTGGTCGCGGCGAGCTGCAGCGCGGCGCGGGCGGCACGGTCGCGCTGGCGCAGCAGGAGGCCCAGGCCGACGGCCGCCACCACGGCGGCGACACCGACGGAACGCGCCACCACCGCATCGGGCGTGGCCACCAGTGCGGCCACCGCGGCGAGGACGAGAACGCCGGTGGCGACGGGAGGCACGGAACGGCCGAGGACGGAGGAATGACGGTGGCGTCCACGAGACATGCCAAGAAACTAGCGTGCGAATCGGGGCCCTGTCAGCCTCGCCACTCATTCGGCTCTTGACAGCCCGTCGGAAATACCCGGCGCTTCCGGGGCGTCACGGCCCGTTACCATGGCGGGCGTCCGACCGACCGTCAGAGCGAGGCGCCCGTGTCCCCCGGTTTCCGTGTGCATCCAGGCGAGTTGACCGCCGCCGGGCAGGCCGCCCGGCAGACCGCCGAACAGCTGCGCGGCGATGCCAGGGCGATGCTCGGCCCGGCCGACGCGGCCGCCGCCGCACTCCCCGGCTGGCGCACCGCCGAGGCGCTGCGCGCCTGCACCGACGCCTGGCACCGGGTGCTGGAGCGGCTGGCCGACGACCTCGGCACGATCGGCACGGACCTCGGGCGGACGGCCGACGGGTACACCGCCACCGAGGAGGCCGTCCGGCGCAGCCTCACCCCGGCGGGCTGAGGTGGACGCCCCCGCCCTCGCCGCGGCCCGCCCGGCCGAACTGCTGGCCGCCGCCGAGGCCTACGGCGCCCTGGCCGCCGCCCTGGACCGGCACCACGTCGCCTGGGCCCGGCGCACGGCGGACCGGGTGCGCGGCTCCGGCTGGCAGGGCCGGGCCGCCGGCCTCGCCGGAGCCGCGGTGGACCGGGCCGCGGGCCGGCTGCAGGCCGCCTGGATGGAGCTGACGCTCGTCCAGGAGACGCTGCGCCAGGCCGCGGAGGCGTTCCGGGTCGCCCAGGCGGCACAGCAGGGCGGCGACCCCGAGGGCGGGGTCGCACAGGCCGAGCGGGCCGATGCGGACGTCGCCGAGCGGCTGAACGCGCTGGCCGCGGCGGCCCGGGAGGGCGGGCTCACCCCGGCCGCGGCGATGGCCGGGATGGTCCGGCTGTCCGACCCCCGGGAGCCGCTGAACGCCCGGCTGCGGGCCCTGCTGCCGCCGCTCGGCGCGAGCCCGGCACAGGTCGCCGCCTGGTGGCGCGGCCTGCCGCCCGGCGCGCGGGCGGCCATGACCGAGGGCCGGCCCGAACTGGTCGGCGCCCTGGACGGGTTGCCGGCCCGCGACCGCGACCGTGCCAACCGGCTGCAGCTGGCCCGGCTGCTGGAGCACCCGGACACGCTGTCCGGTCCGCTGCGGGAGGCCCTGCGGGCGGTCGCGCAGAAGCTGGCCGCCGGCGACCCGGCGGGCGGCGACGTCCTGCTGCTCGCCCTCGGCGCCGAGGGGCAGGGCCGGGCCGTGCTGTCCTACGGGGACCCGGACACCGCGGACGACGTCGCGGTGTACGTGCCGGGCTTCGGCACCGGGCTGGCGAACGCGGGCGGCGGGGACGCCGACCGGGCGGAGCGCATCCGCAGCGCCGCCGAGCGCTGCGGCACCGGGCGGACGGCCGCCGCGATGGTCTGGCTCGGCTACGACGCCCCGCCCAACGAGGGGCTGAGCCTGCGCTCGGCGCAGGTCGCGGGGGACGCCAGGGCCAGGGCCGGTGCGGAGGACCTGAACCGCTTCCTGGGCGGGCTGCGGGCCGCCCGCCCGGAGGAGGCCGCGCACGTCACGGCGGTCGGCCACAGCTACGGCTCGCTGGTGGTCGGGCTCGCGGCGCGGCAGGACGGCGCCGGCGTGGACGACGTGGTCCTGGTCGGCAGCCCGGGTGCCGGG
Source organism: Kitasatospora sp. NPDC051914 (assembly GCF_040680995.1). Taxonomy (NCBI): domain Bacteria; kingdom Bacillati; phylum Actinomycetota; class Actinomycetes; order Kitasatosporales; family Streptomycetaceae; genus Kitasatospora; species Kitasatospora sp. NPDC051914. The sequence continues at coordinate 25,819 of NZ_JBFAXX010000005.1, read as the reverse complement.
GTGGAGCGGGCCGACCAGCTCAGGGTGGGCAGCGGCCACGTGTACGTCGGGGTGGCCGACCACGACCCGGTGGGCCGGCTGCCGGACGGTGCGGACGTGGCCGGCGGGATGCTGCTGGGCGGGCTGCCGGTGGCGGTGGCCCGGCAGGCCTCGGGGCCGGACGAGCTGTGGTTCGGCCGCGACCCGGCGGACGCGGGCTTCGGCGCGCACCGCTTCGAGGTGGCCCCCGGCGACCGCGGGAACGCCTTCGCCAGCCACTCCGCCTACTTCGACACGGCGGCGGACGGCCCGTCGGCCTCCCTGGCGAACATCGGCCGGGTGGTCGCCGGCCGCGGCGCGGAGACCACCCCCGCCCCGCCCCGCTGAGCCGGACCGCGGCAGCGGTCAGCGCGGGGAGGGCTCTGCCGGGTGGCTCGGGCCGTCGTGGTCCTCGGGGAGCTTGCAGATGTGCTGCAGCCACAGGGCGGCGGCCATCACGGCGGCGCCGGCCAGGACCGCGAAGCCCGCGGTGACGGCCTGGGACTTGCGGGCCGAGATGTCGAGCTGGCCGAGCAGGAAGACGCCGGTGCCGGCGTAGATGCCGGTGACCACGGCGGAGACCAGGGCGCTGGCCTGGGCGAGCACCACGGCCCGCGCCGCGTGCAGCGGGTCGACGCCCTTGGCCCCGGGCTGCCGCTCGCGGACCGCCTTCAGCCGGGACCGCAGCGAGATCGCGGTGGCGAGCAGCACCACGGCGACGGCCGCGAGCACCACCGGCGCGGCGGCCGGCACGCCGGGGAGGCTGCCGAGGGAGCCCCACAGCTTGGCGCCGGACCAGGACAGCACCCCCGTCACGACGGTGATGCCGAGCAGCAGGCGGAGACGGATCGGCTTCACGCGGACGGTGTCCTTCCCGGCGGACGCGACGGACTGCTGTCCCTGACGGACCGTCGCTGGGTGGCGGTGACAGCCCACCGTACCGGGCCGCCAGGTGCCACCTGTACGGACGGCCCGGCCCCGGGGGAAGTTCCCCACCGGGCACCGGGCCGTACGGACGGTGTCACTCGGGCAGCCTCAGCTGCAGGTCGGCGCGGCGGCGGACGCCCTGGGCCTCCTCGCCGCCGAGCCCCTTGAGGAGGGCGGCGGCGGGGCCGTGGCCGGGCACCTCGGCGTCCGGGTCGGCGTCGAGCCAGGGGGCGAGCACGAAGGCGCGCTCGTGCGCGCGCGGGTGCGGCAGCAGCAGCTGCGGGTCGTCGCTGAGGACGCCCTCCACGGCGAGGATGTCGACGTCCAGGGTGCGCGGGCCCCAGCGGACCTCGCGGACCCGCCCGAAGGCGTCCTCGACGGCGTTCCCGCGCTCCAGCAGGGAGTGCGGGGGCAGGGTGGTGCGCAGCAGCACCACGGCGTTGAAGTAGGACGGCTGGTCCTCCGGGCCGCCGACGGCGTCCGTCTCGTACACCGCGGAGACGGCGGTGACGCGGATGCCGGGGGTGTCCGCGAGGGCGTCGATGGCGCCCTGCAGGGTCTCCAGGCGGTTGCCCAGGTTGGCGCCGAGGGCGATCGCGGCGGTGCGGACGGTCTGCAGCGTGGAGTCGGCCCTGTCGACCCGGCGCTCCAGGTCGAACGTGGTCGGCGAGGCGGTCGGGTCGCTGGTGCTCATCGGATTCCCTCTGCGGCTCGGGGGCGACGCGGCCGGCACGTCATGCGCGGCCCCGGTGGATGGTGACGGTCACATCGTCGAACGGGACGGTGATCGGGGCGTCCGGCTTGTGCACGGTGACCTCGACCTCCTGGACGGGCTCGTGCTTGAGGCACTGGTCGGCGATGCGCTGGGCGAGCGTCTCGATCAGGTCGACGGGGTCACCGGCGATCACCGCGGTGACCTCCTCGGCGATCACGCCGTAGTGCGCGGTCTTGGTCAGGTCGTCCCCGGCGGCGGCCGGCCGGGTGTCCAGGAACAGCACGAGGTCGACCACGAAGGTCTGGCCCTCGACGCGCTCCCGTTCGAAGACGCCGTGGTGGCCGCGGGCACGCAGGCCCCGCAGGGTGACGCGGTCCAGCAAACGAATCACTGCTCCCAGGAGAACGGCCCCGGCCGAGGACAGGGCGACGGCGGGCACCGTCGCCCGCCGTCCCTCGAATCTACCTCCGGGTACCCGGGGTGCCTGACCGTCTACCCGGCAGCACGGGGCGGCACGCACGCCGGATCGGCGATTGACGTGAACGTTTCGTGCCGTTCCGGCGACGGCCCGGCGACCGCTCTCCGGGTCAGTCCTCGTCCTCGTCGTCCGCGCTGGTCAGGACGGGTGAGCCGTGGTGCGACCAGAGCCGCCAGCCGTCCGCGGTGCGGCGGAAGAGGTTGGTGGAGACGACCTTCCCGCCGACCAGCGGGCCCAGTTCGCCCTCCTCCTCGGCCTCGCCCTCGGAGAGGATGTTCTCGGTGCAGGTGACGAGGGCCACATCGCCCTGCACCTCGCACTCGACGTCGGTCAGGAAGAACTGGATGTACTCCGTGTTCGCCATGATCAGCATGTACGAGCGGGTGACCTGTGCCCGCCCGCGCAGCACCGGCCAGCCGGGGTGGACGCAGACCACGCCGCCCTTGTCGTCGGCGTCCGATGCGCCCAGCCAGATGGACTCGACGGCCTCCAGGTCGCCGTTCTCCATCGCCTCGTAGAGTGCCTGGTTCACCGCCAGGACGGCCTCGCGGTCCACTTCCAGGGCCGCCGCCCGCTCGCCGCCGCTCATCGTGCCGCCTCCGCCCGGCGCATCCGCCTCGCCGTCGCCTCGCACTGTGCCTCCTGCCGGGCCTCTGCCACGCCTACCCCCTTCGGGCGGCCTGCTGCCAGGCCGCGACCACTCGTACGGCGTCCGCCGTGCCGGCCACGTCGTGCACCCGGACGGCCCAGGCGCCGGCCCGGGCCGCGAGCACCGAGACGGCCGCCGTGGCGTCGTCCCGCTGCCTGGCCGGGCGCAGCTCCCCGGTTTCCGGGTTGGCGAGCAGCGTACCCAGGAAGCGCTTGCGTGAAGCGGCGACGAGCACCGGGCGCCCGAGCGAGGTGAGCGCGTCGAGCCGGCCGAGCAGGGCCCAGTTGTGCTCGCTGGTCTTGGCGAAGCCGAGACCGGGGTCGAGGACGAGCTGTTCCTCCTTGACGCCGGCGGCCAGCAGGGCGGTCATCCGGGCGGTGAGCTCGGCGGTGACGTCGGCGACCACGTCGTCGTAGACGGCGAGGGAGTCCATGTCGGCGGACTGGCCGCGCCAGTGCATCACCACGAAGGGGGCGCCGGTGGCGGCGACGACCTCGGCCATCGCCGGGTCGGCGAGGCCGCCGGAGACGTCGTTGACCAGCCTGGCGCCGGCCGCCACGGCCTCGGCGGCGACGCGCGCCCGCATGGTGTCGACGGAGACGACCGCACCGGCGGCGGCGAGCTCGCGGACGACCGGGATGACCCGGCGCAGCTCCTCCTGCTCGGTGACCCGCTGGGCGCCCGGCCGGGTGGACTCCCCGCCGACGTCGATCAGGTCGGCTCCCTGCGCGGTCAGCCGGAGCCCGTGCGCCACCGCGGCGGCGGGATCGAGCCACAGGCCGCCGTCGGAGAAGGAGTCCGGGGTGACGTTGACCACCCCCATCACGGCACAGCGGTCGAGGGTCGGGAGGCCGGGCAGCGGGTTGTCCATGGGGCCATTATCGAGCCACCGCCGGGGTGGACCGGCTGCCGGACGCGCCTGCGGCGGGCACCGTGGGCCGGTGCCCGCCGCGGGCGGGTGGAGCGGGCCGCCGTGCGCGGCCGGGGGTCAGGCCGCCTCGGTCACCGAGGCGGGCCGGGCCAGGTCGGGCTCGGGCATGAGGCCCTGCCGCTGCTTCGGCCGGCCCAGGCGGGGCATGCCGAGCGTGATGAAGGCCTCGGCCTGCATCGCGGCGAAGCCGATCCGCGGGAGGTCGCGGGTCTGCTTGTAGACCAGGAAGCGGGGCTCCCACTCCGGCTGGAACTTGGCGTTGAACTTGTACAGCGACTCGATCTGGAACCAGCGGGAGAGGAACACCAGCAGGCCGCGCCAGGCGCGCAGCACCGGTCCTGCACCGATCCGCTCGCCGCGGGCGAGGGCGGAGCGGAACATCGCGAAGTTCAGCGAGACCCGGCGGACGCCCATGGCGGGCACCGCCTGCAGGGCGGCGACGATGAGCAGCTCGTTGAGGCCCGGGTCGGCCTCGCGGTCGCGGCGCATCAGCTCCAGCGAGATGCCGTCGGGGCCCCAGGGCACGAAGTGCAGCACGGCCTTGAGGTCGCTGCCGGGCGGGCCGGCCGGCTCGCCCTCCTCGGGTGCCTTGTGGGCGGTGACGACCACGCACGCGTCGTCGCCCTGGTCGCCGAAGCGGCCGAGCGCCATGGAGAAGCCGCGCTCGGTGTCGGTGCCGCGCCAGCGGCAGGCGGCGTCGGCGATCTGCCGCTTCTCCTCCAGGGTGAGCTCGCCGACCCGGCGGACCTGGCAGGAGTAGCCGTTGCGCTCGATCCGCTTCACCATCTGCCGGACGTTGCGCATGGCCCGGCCGGACAGCGAGAAGGTCGAGGTGTCGACGATCGCCTCGTCGCCGAGCTCCAGCGCGTCGAGGCCGGCCTCGCGCGTCCAGACCTCGCCGCCGACCTCACTGCAGCCCATCACGGCGGGCACCCAGGCGTGCTCGCGGGCCTCCGCCATGAACACCTTGATCGCGCCGGGCCAGGCCTCGACGTCGCCGACCGGGTCGCCGGAGGCGAGCATCACGCCGGACACCACGCGGTAGGAGATGGCGGCCTTGCCGGAGGGCGAGAAGAGCACGCTCTTGTCGCGGCGCAGCGCGAAGTAGCCGAGGGAGTCCCGCTTGCCGTGCCGGTCGAGCAGCTCGCGCACCCGGACCTCGTCCTCGGCGGTGAGCTCGGGCTCGGGCTTCTCCGGGCGCAACGCCAGGTAGCCGGTGGTGAAGGCGGTCAGCAGGCCGAGCGCGCCGAGCGAGTAGCCGACCAGGTCGGTGACGCGGTCGGAGCCGTACTGGATCGGGCCGTCGAAGCCGAACAGGCCGTAGAGGGTCTCCTCCAGGCGCTGCGTCATCGACGGGTCGCCGACCTCCGACTTGGGGTGGACGCTCACGATCAGCAGGCCGAGCAGGACGCTGAAGGCGCCCATGACGACCAGGTTGGCGACCGCGCGCCAGCGGGTGCGGGGGTCGGCCTTGGCGTAGAACTCGCGGCGGTGCACCAGGATCACGGCGAACAGCACGAGCGAGATCACCGCGGGGACGGTCTGGTGCCAGCGCAGCAGGTGCAGGGCGGCGCCGACCGGCAGCAGGACGCAGACCGCGCGCCAGGCCCGCCGCTTGCGGCGGCGCAGGGCGTGGGCGAGCAGCACCAGCAGCACGCCGACCATCAGCGTGCCGGCCGCGGCGAGGGTGGTGGTCGCGCCGGGCAGCTGGCCGGCGAAGGTGTGCATCCGGGTGTGGCGCAGTCTCGGGAAGACCGCGCTGCAGATGTCGAGCAGGCCGATCAGCAGGCACGCGTAGCCGACCACGCCCGGGAGCCAGGCGCGGGGGACCGCCGCGGCCTGGGTGCGCAGCGTCTGCAGCCCGCTGCGGCGGGGCTGCTCGGTCGACGGCTCAACGGACACGGGAACGCTCATGGAAGCTCAGCGTAGGGGCCGATCCGGCTCGTCCTGTCACTCCGAAGTAGGAGTTGTGATGGACCTTCATGCCTATTCCTTGATCGGGCAATCCGCCGGTCGGAAGGGCCTGCCGGCGGGTGTGCCGGACGGGCGCCTCCGGGCCGGGGGGGAGCCTGGGGACGGGTGGGTCCGCCGCCGGACGGACCGGTGTGGGACCGGGCGGCCGGAGGGCGGGGCGGTAGCGGGTGACGGCTCACGGGCGCCGTCGCAACGGGACGGTGGTTCACGCACTACACAGGGTGGACGCCGCATTCTAGGGCCTCGGTTGCAGCCGGATCGGCTCCCCCGCCAGGGCGGGAATCCGACGCCCGGTCAGGCTATCCCCGGTGGCCCCGGGCCGTGGGCGAACGGACGATGAACCCTGGCCCACCCCCCGCCGGATGGAAGGCTCCGCCATGGAACTGACCAGCAGGTCGCTGGTGTACTCGCTGATCGCGACGGCGGCCGTGGCCCTGGTCGCCACCCTCTGGCTGTGGCCCCGGCTGGCCCGCCAGCGTCCGCTGCCGATGCTCGGGCGGCTGGGCCTGCTGACGGTGGTTCAGGCGTCGGTGCTGGGGGTGCTGGCCCTGGCGGTCAACAACTCGTACAGCTTCTACACCTCGTGGAACGACCTGCTGCACCCCGGCGGGGCGGCGCTGGCGCTGACCAGCTCGGAGCACGCCAAGGGGGCGGCGCCGGACTCCGGGAAGCTCGTCGAGGCAACCTCCGAGGGCGGCCTGGAGACGGTGAAGGACGTGCTGCCGGACGGGAAGCCGGAGGAAGTCGGGCGGGTCGACTCGGTGAAGGTGACGGGCACCGAGTCCGGGCTGTCCGACCAGGTCTTCGTCTACCTGCCACCGGAGTACTTCGTCCCCAAGTACGCACGCGAACGGTTCCCGGTGATGCTGGCGATCGGCGGGTATCCGGGGCCCTCGCTGCACCTGGTGGAAGGGCTGCGGGTGCCGCAGACGGTGTCGGAGCTGGAGCGGGCGGGCCGGATGTCGCCGACGATCGTGGTGATGGCCCGCCCGACGGTGACGCCGCCGCGGAACACCGAGTGCGTGGACGTGGCCGGCGGCGGGCCGCGCTCGGAGACCTGGTTCGCCAAGGACCTGCCGGCCGCGATCCGCTCGGCGTACCGGGCGAGCCACTCGGCCGGCTCCTGGGGGGTGCTCGGCTACTCCACCGGCGGGAGCTGCGCGCTGCGACTGGCGATGCGCAACCCGGAGTCCTTCCCGAACGCGGCCGGTCTGCATGCGGACTACCAGGTGCCGAACGACCGCTGGACGGACGGCGACCTCTTCCACGGCGACGCCCAGACCGCCTCGCAGTCCGACCTGAACTGGCGGTTGAAGAACCTGCCGGCCCCGCACGCGGCCCTGCTGCTGATCAGCACCAGGACGGAGGACAACTACCAGGCGACCCAGCAGTTCCTGGCCGCCGCCCAGCAGGTCTCGGCGAACAATCCGCAGTTCACCGCGGACTCGCTCTTCCTGGACGACGGCGGCCACAGCTTCGAGACCTGGCGGCGGGAGCTACCGGCGGCGCTGGAGTGGATGAGCGACCACCTGGCCCCGCCGCCGGACCGCGAGCCCCGGCAGTAGCCCCGCGGGGCTACCTGGCGGCGATCAGGCTCATCGCCTCGGCGCGGGTGGCCGGGTCGCGCAGCTGGCCGCGGACGGCCGAGGTGAGCGTCTTGGCGCCGGGCTTGCGGATGCCGCGCATGGACATGCACATGTGCTCGCACTCGATGACGACGATCGCACCGCGGGGTTCCAGGATTCGCATCAGCGCGTCGGCGACCTGGCTGGTCAGCCGCTCCTGGACCTGGGGCCGGCGGGCGTACACGTCGACCAGGCGGGCGAGCTTCGACAGGCCGGTGATCTTGCCGCTGGTGGACGGGATGTAGCCGACGTGCGCCACGCCGCGGAACGGCACCAGGTGGTGCTCGCAGGTGGAGAACACCTCGATGTCCTTGACCAGCACCATCTCGTCGTGGCCGATGTCGAAGGTCGTGGTCAGCACGTCCTCCGGCTCCTGCCAGAGCCCGGCGAATATCTCCTTGTAGGCGCGCGCCACCCGGGCCGGCGTCTCCAGCAGACCCTCGCGGTCCGGGTCCTCTCCGACGGCGAGGAGCAGCTCGCGGACGGCGTCCTCCGCACGCTTCTGGTCGAAGTGCCCGACGGCGGTCTCGCCTTCGAGAGTCACCGGGTCGATCATGCGGGCCTCGCTTGCCTGTAGGTGTCCGATGGCGGGCACACGGGCCCGGCAGCACGAATGCCGCGCCTCCAGGGTACAAACCCCGGTGGCGCGGCATTCATTCCGTACGGTGCGGCCGGTCAGCCCTCGGTGCTGCCCTCGCTGCTCGGCGGCAGCTTCACGACGTCCACCGGGGCGGTCTCGTGGGAGGCGACGACGCCGTTGGTCAGCGCCAGCTCCTTCGGGGACTGCACGGGCGGGCGAGTGGAGGGGGTGCGGCGGGAGGAGCCCGTCCACGCCGGGCGGGCGGGGCGCTTCACGATCGAGGCGAAGATCTCGGCGATCTGCTCCTTGTTCAGCGTCTCCTTCTCCAGCAGCTCCAGCACGAGATTGTCGAGCACGTCGCGGTTCTCGACCAGGATCTCCCAGGCCTCGTTGTGCGCGTTCTCGATGAGCTTCTTGACCTCCTCGTCCACCAGCCCGGCGATCTCCTCGGAGTAGTCGCGCTGGTGGGCCATCTCGCGGCCCAGGAACGGCTCGGAGTCGCTGGAGCCGAACTTGATCGCGCCGAGGCGCTCGCTCATGCCGTACTGGGTGACCATCGCGCGGGCCGTGGCGGTGGCCTTCTCGATGTCGTTGGACGCGCCGGTGGTCGGGTCGTGGAAGACCAGCTCCTCCGCGGCGCGGCCGCCCAGCATGTACGCCAGCTGGTCGAGCATCTCGTTTCGGGTGGTCGAGTACTTGTCCTCGTCCGGCAGCACCATCGTGTAGCCCAGGGCGCGGCCGCGGGACAGGATGGTGATCTTGTGGACCGGGTCCGCGTTCGGGGAGGCCGCCGCGACCAGGGCGTGGCCGCCCTCGTGGTACGCGGTGATCTTCTTCTCCCGGTCGGACATGATCCGGGTGCGCTTCTGCGGGCCGGCCACCACGCGGTCGATCGCCTCGTCGAGGACGAGGTTGTCGATCAGCTTCTTGTCCGAGCGGGCGGTCAGCAGGGCCGCCTCGTTCAGGACGTTGGAGAGGTCGGCACCCGTGAAGCCGGGGGTGCGCTTGGCGACGGCCGACAGGTCGACGTCCGGCGCGATCGGCTTGCCCTTCTGGTGCACCTTGAGGATGTCCAGGCGGCCCTGGAGGTCGGGGCGCTCGACGGCGATCTGCCGGTCGAAGCGGCCCGGGCGCAGCAGCGCCGGGTCCAGGATGTCCGGGCGGTTGGTGGCGGCGATCAGGATGACGCCGCCCTTGACGTCGAAGCCGTCCATCTCGACGAGCAGCTGGTTCAGGGTCTGCTCGCGCTCGTCGTGGCCGCCGCCGAGGCCCGCACCGCGGTGCCGGCCGACGGCGTCGATCTCGTCGACGAAGATGATCGCCGGGGCGTTCGCCTTGGCCTGCTCGAACAGGTCGCGCACCCGGGAGGCACCGACACCGACGAACATCTCGACGAAGTCGGAACCGGAGATGGAGTAGAACGGCACGCCCGCCTCGCCGGCCACCGCACGGGCCAGCAGGGTCTTGCCGGTGCCGGGCGGGCCGTACAGCAGCACGCCCTTGGGGATCTTGGCGCCGACGGCCTGGAACTTCGACGGCTCCTGCAGGAACTCCTTGATCTCCTGGAGCTCCTCCACCGCCTCGTCCGCGCCGGCCACGTCGGAGAACGTGGTCTTCGGGGTGTCCTTGGTGAGCAGCTTGGCCTTGGACTTGCCGAACTGCATGACCCGGGAGCCGCCGCCCTGCATCTGGTTCATCAGGAACAGGAAGACCAGGACGATGATGACGATCGGCAGCATCGACAGCAGCAGGCTGACGAAGGTCGACTGCCGCTCCGGGGTGACGGTGTAGTTGTTGGGCAGCTGGCCGTTCTTGTACGACTGCTGGAGCGTGTCGGCGATGTCGTTCGCCTGGCCGTCCGAGACGTACGAGGCCTGGAACTTGCTGCCGCCGGGGGCCTTGCCGTTGGCCTTGGCCGGCAGCTGCTGGCCGTCCTTCAGCTCGATCTTGATCAGGTTGGAGTCACCGGTGGTGAGCTGCGCCTGCTTGACCTGGTTGTTGTTGATCGCGGCAATGACCTGGCCGGTGTCCGCCGTCTTGTAGCCGCTCGAGTCCGAGACGACCTGCATCAGCACGATGACGGCGAGGACGGCCAGCACGATCCACATGATCGGCGCGCGGAAGTATCGCTTGACGTCCATCCATGCGGGGCGTTGCCGCCCCGTCCCTCCTGCCACTCAACGGCGCTGTGCGGCCTCGGCCACCGGCGCATTCGGATGTGCTCATGAGAAGAGCGGTTCATTGGACCGTACCGCAGTGCCACCCGCACGCGGCGGGAGCACGAAGTCGGCACGACGTATTTTCCTACCTCGGCACAACGGGTGGGAACGGTGCACTGTTCCCACCCGTCGCCCGGACGGTCGTCAGCCGCCGTAGACGTGCGGCGCCAGGGTGCCGATGAACGGCAGGTTGCGCAGCTTCTCCGCGTAGTCGAGGCCGTAGCCGACGACGAACTCGTTGGGGATGTCGAAGCCGACGTACTTGACGTCGATCTCGACCTTGGCGGCGTCGGGCTTGCGCAGCAGGGTGCACACCTCCAGGGAGGCGGGGCGGCGCGAGCCGAGGTTGCCGAGCAGCCAGGACAGCGTCAGACCGGAGTCGATGATGTCCTCGACGATCAGCACGTCCCTGCCGGCGATGTCGGTGTCGAGGTCCTTGAGAATCCGGACCACACCGGAGGACTTGGTGCCCATCCCGTACGACGAGACGGCCATCCAGTCCATGGTCACCTGGGAGTGCAGCGTCCGGGCGAGGTCGGCCATCACCATGACGGCGCCCTTGAGCACACCGACCAGCAGCAGGTCCCGTCCGGCGTAGTCCCGGTCGATCCGCTCGGCCAGCTCAAGCAGCTTGGCGTCGATCTCGTCCTTGCTGATGAGCACCTTCGCCAGGTCGGCGCCCATGTCGTTCTGATCCACCGGGGATACGTCCTCAAACGTTCGGGGTCCTGTGTCGGCGGCGGCCCTGCGACGCGTTGCCGCTAGTCGCTCTGTCGCCGAAACACCAGCGTGCCACACCGGCGGCTCGCTTCGATCCCCCCGGGTAGGTGCAGCGGGCCCTGGCCGCGCCAGCCGGTGACGAGCAGGTCGACGCTCTCCAGGTGGCGGGCGAAGAGGTCTCCGGCCGGACAGCCCGCGCGCAGAGCGGCCCGGCGCAGCACCCGGCGGCGGACGGCGGAGGGCAGTTCGGAGAGCTTTCCGACGTCCAGGCCGCCTTCGGCCGTCCGGAGGTCGCGCTCGGCGAGGGCGGCCCACTGGTCGAGTGCGTCGGCGTCGTCGCGGAAGAGCCGGGCGGTCCTGGCGAGCGCCTCGACCACGCCGCCGCCGAGGTGCTTCTCCAGCACCGGCAGCACCTCGTGGCGGACCCGGGCCCGGGTGTACGCCGGGTCGGAGTTGTGCGGGTCGTCCCAGACCGGGATGGACTGCGCGGAGCAGGCCTGGCGGGTGGCGGCGCGGTCGAGTTCGAGCAGCGGGCGGCGGTAGCGGCCCTTCTGGGCGGGCATGCCGGCCAGCGAGCGGGCGCCGGAGCCGCGGGCGAGGCCCAGCAGGACCGTCTCGGCCTGGTCGTCACGGGTGTGGCCGAGGAGCACGGCGAGGGCGCCGTGGCGGTCCGCGGCGGCGTCGAGGGCGGCGTAGCGGGCGTCCCGGGCGGCGTTCTCCGGGCCGCCCTCCCGGCCGACCAGGACGGGGACGGCCTCGACCGGGTCCAGGCCGAGCTCGCGCAGCCGTACCGCGACCTGCTCGGCGCGCTCGGCGGATCCGGGCTGCAGGCCGTGGTCGACGGTGACGGCGCCGACCCGCAGGCCGAGCTTGGGCGCCTCGAAGGCGGTCGCGGTGGCCAGCGCCATGGAGTCGGCGCCGCCGCTGACGGCGACCAGGACCAGCGGGGAGCCGGGGGCGGCGGGGGTGCGGGGCAGCCCGGAGGGGTGGCGGCGGGCGTTGCCGATCAGGGCGGTGGCACCGGCCGGCACCAGGGCGGGGGTCGCCGGGCGGCTCTGCGGCGCGCGGACCGGGGCGCCGGATTCGACGCCGGCCTCGGCGGCGAGCTCGGCGAGGGTGCGGCGGACGGCGAGGCGTATCGCCGCGACGGCAGGGTGAGGGCCCACGGGGTGCACTCCTTGACGGAGAGGGGGAGGGACGGGCGGACCGGCCCGGGCGGCGGGGCGGGGACCTCGCACGCTCACGGTCACCGGGCGCTCACAGATGGTCGCAGATAGCGGGCCGCTGCCAGGCCGTGCGCGCTAGCGCCGTCTCCACCGTCCCACGTACGGGTGAATGGAGAAACGTTCATTCGGCCGCCGTCCGCCCGGGTGGGGGCATCTGTACGGGCCGGACGCGCCTGCCTCAGCGGGCCACCCGCGCCACCCAGGCGGCCGGGTCGTGGATCTCCTCCTTGGTCGGCAGGGTGTTCGGCGACGTCCAGACCCGGTTGAAGCCGGTGATGCCGACCCGCTCCACCACACCCCGGACGAACACCGCGCCGTCCTGGTACTGCCGCAGCTTGGCGTCCATGCCGAGCAGCCGGCGGAGCACCAGGTCGAGCCGGCCGGCGCCGCGGTCCCTGCGGCGCTGGAACTTCTCCCGGATCTCGCCGACGCTCGGCACCACGGCCGGGCCGACGCCGTCCATCACCACGTCCGCGTGGCCCTCCAGCAGCGACATCACGGCGGTCAGCCGGCCCAGCACCTCGCGCTGGCCGGGCGACTGCACGGCCTCCAGCAGGGTCTGCGGGCCGGAGCCGTCCCCGCGGCCGCCGAGGCCGGGGAAGCCGTCCGCGACGGCCTCCCGGGCCCGCTCCAGCAGCGCGCCCGGGTCGATGTCGGTCTGCGCCAGGAAGGACTGCACCTCGGACTGGATGTGGTCGCGCAGCCACGGCACCGCGCTGAACTGGGTGCGGTGGGTCTCCTCGTGCAGGCAGACCCAGAGCCGGAAGTCGTGCGGGTCGACGTCGAGCTCCCGCTCGACCTGGACGATGTTCGGGGCGACCAGCAGCAGCCGGCCGGGGCCGGGCGGCTCGGGGCCACGCCGCGGCTTGTCGAACAGCCCGGCCGGGCTGTCCGGCGCGGGCGGCAGCTCGGCCGGCGCGAAGGTCTCGTACTGGCCGAGCACCTTGGTGGACAGGAACGCCAGCAGCGCGCCGACCTCGATGCCGGTGGCCTTCTCGCCGATGGCCCCGAAGACCTGTGCGCCGGTGCCGTCGCCGCGGCGCGCCTGCATCCGGTCCACCAGCGGCTGGACGATGGTGCGGAAGCCGGCCACGTTGGCCCGCACCCAGCCGGGCCGGTCCACCACCAGGACCGGGGTGGCCTCGGCGTCGGTCAGCCGGGCCGGCTGCAGCCCGGTGAAGGCGCGCACGTGCTCCTCGGCCTCCAGGGCGTGCCGGCGCAGCTCGGCGACGACCTTGACGGCCTCTTCGCGGGTCACCTCCGGGCCGGGCCTGGCCAGCCGGGTGGCGGTCGCGACCGCGAGGTTCCAGTCGACCATTCCTGCTCCGCCGCTACCGCTCGTCATGCCCTCACCGTACGTGCTCCGGGCCGGTGGAGGGAGGGAACCTGCCGCGCGGTCCCGGCCGGTCGCCCCGGCGGAGTGGATCAGCGGCAGCCGCAGGCGGCGATCCGGGCGACGATCCGGTCCACCGCGGCCCTGGCGTCCCCGCCGGACGTCCGGCTCATCAGCGCGAAGGCCAGGACCCGGCCGTCCGCGTCGACGACCGTGCCGGCCAGTGTGGCCACGCCGGACAGCGTGCCGGTCTTCGCCCGGACGATGCCGGCCGCCTCGGCGGCGCCGGAACGGGCGCCGAAGCGGTTGGCCAGCGTGCCGGTGAAGCCGGCCACCGGCAGGCCGGTGAGCACCGGCCGCAGTTCGGGGTGGTCGGGCGCGGCGGCGCGGGCGAGCAGCTGGGTCAGGGTGATCGGCGGGATCCGGTTGTCCTGGCTGAGCCCGCTGCCGTCGTTCAGCACCACGCCGGCGGTCGGCACGCCGAGCCGCTCCAGCGCCTGCACGGTGGCGGCGGCCGCGCCCTCGAAGCTGGCGGGCCGGTGCGCGGCGACGGCGACCTGCCGGGCGACGGCCTCGGCCAGGGTGTTGTCGGAGGTGGTCAGCAGCCGTTCGATGAGCCGGGGGACGGTCGGCGACTGCACCGCGGCGAGGACGGCCGCGCCGACCGGGGCGGTCGACCTGGCCGGGGTGCCGGTCACGGTGATGCCCTCGGCGCGGAGCCGGTCGGCGAGGGCCGCCGCGGCCTGCCCGGCGGGATCGAAGACCCGGGCCGGGGCCTCGTCGGGGGACTTGGGGTCGATCCGGCCCTCGTCGACCATCAGCGGGGTGACGGCGGCGATGTTGGTGGCGTCGTGCTCCTTGTGCAGCAGCGGGCCGGTGTACAGCGAGGTGTCGTAGCCGAGCCTCACCGTGGTGGTGCCGGCCGCGCGGAGCGCGGCGGCGGTGCGGGAGGCGAGGTCGGCGAGCGAGGCCGGGGCGGTGTCGGCGTCCACCGGCTGGCCGCCGATCCGGATCTGGTCGGCCGGCAGCACGGTGAGGGTCGGATCGCCGCCGCCGACCAGGGTGATCGTGCCGGGCTCGGCCCCGCGCACCACGGTGGTGGCGAGCCGGGTGGTCGGCGGGATCAGCGCGAGCGCGGCGACCGCGGTGGCGAGCTTGGTGGTGGAGGCCGGGGTGGCCGGGGTGTTCTCGCCGGAGCCGTACAGCAGCTTGCCGGTGGCGGCGTCGGCCACCGCGAAGTTCAGCGTGCCGAGGGAGCTGTCCCGGACGCTGGTGCCGAGCGCGTTCTGCACGCCGGGGCCGGTGGGGGCGCCCGCCGGGTCCGCGGCGGTGCCGGTGGCGGCGAGCACCGGGCCCTTGACCGGGGTGGCCCGGTGGCGCCCGGCCGTGCCCTTGCCGCCCCTGCCGTCGTTCCTGTTGTCGCCGGTGGGGTGCCGGGCGCCGTCGGCGTCGTCGCCGGAGTGGTGCCGGCCCTGCTGGCCGGGGGAAGGCGTGGGCCGGGCCGCCGCGGCCGTCGGGGCGGTGGCCGCCACGAGGACCGCGAGCACCGTCGCCACGGCTCCGGCGGCAGCGGCTCTCCCGGCCCGCCCCACCCGTGCACCCTCGTTCACCGACCGGCCCCTTTCCCGAGCACTCCCTGCCGTGCGAGACACTGGATTCTGTCAGTTTCTACCTTGGAGGAACCTTGGAGTTCGACGTCCTGATCGAGATCCCGAAGGGCTCGCGCAACAAGTACGAGGTCGACCACGAGACCGGTCGCCTGCGTCTCGACCGGATGCTCTTCACCTCGACCCGCTACCCGGCCGACTACGGCTACGTCGAGGGCACGCTCGGCGAGGACGGCGACCCGCTGGACGCGCTGGTCATCCTGGACGAGCCGACCTTCCCGGGCTGCCTGATCAAGTGCCGCGCCATCGGCATGTTCCACATGACCGACGAGGCCGGCGGCGACGACAAGCTGCTCTGCGTCCCGGCGACCGACCCGCGCTGGGAGCACCTGCGGGACATCCACCACGTCTCGGAGTTCGACCGCCTGGAGATCCAGCACTTCTTCGAGGTCTACAAGGACCTGGAGCCCGGCAAGTCGGTCGAGGGTGCCAACTGGGTGGGCCGCGCCGAGGCCGAGGCCGAGATCGAGGCCTCGATCAAGCGCCTGGAGGAGAAGGGCGGCCACTGAGCCGTCCCTCCCCTCGGTTCTCCGGGGTGACGGGGGCCGGGGCGAGCAGGTGTGCTCGCCCCGGCCCTCGTGCGTGCGCGCGGGCGTCCGCGCCCGGCGGGCGGGCGGCGCCTGCGGCGTGCGGCCGCCCTGGTGCCGTCAGCCCTGGTGCCGTCAGCCCGCGTCGTCCAGCCGGAAGCCGACCTTCAGCCCGACCTGGTAGTGCTCGATCCGGCCGTCCGCGAGGTGCCCCCGGACCTGCGTCACCTCGAACCAGTCGAGGTTGCGGAGGGTGCGGGAGGCCCGCTCGATGCCGTTGCGGATCGCCGCGTCGATGCCCTCGGGCGAGGAGCCGACGATCTCGGTGACTCGGTAGACGTGGTCGGTCATGGCGCATCTCCCAGCGGTGGTGTGGCGAGGGTGGTGTGACGGGCCCTCGTCCACCGTGCCGCAGGACGCCGTGGCCCGCGCGCCGAGCCGCCGCCCGGGCGTCGGCCGCCCGGGGGACCCGGCCGGCGGGTGCCCCGGGAGCCGCCGCGCCCGGACGCGGATGCGTCAGAAGGCGGCGCGCACCTCGCCGACCACCGTGCCGCCGCCGTGCAGCGGCTCGGCACCGATCCGGGCCAGCACCTCGTCCTCCACGCCCAGCCGGCGCAGTGCCGCGGCGAGCACCGGGCCGCGGGCGCGCTCGGCGCCGTCCTCGATCTTGAAGGCGAGGGCCCGGCCGTCGGCCAGGGCGACCACCTGGACGGCCTCGGCGCCCATCTTCGACAGCGCACCGGGCACCGCGCGCATCAGCCAGGTGTCGGCGCGGCGGGTGCCGGCCACGTACTCCGGGTGGGCGCGCATGGCGTCGGCGACGCGGCGCTGCGGGGTGCCGGGCTCGGCGAGCACCAGGGCGCGGTAGCCGCGGGCCAGGCCGGTCAGCGAGACGGCGAGCAGCGGGGCGCCGCAGCCGTCGGTGCCGACGTGTGCGGCCGGTTCGCCGGTGGCCTCCTCCAGGGCCTCGCGGGCCAGCCGCTGGATGGGGTGGGCGGCGTCGAGGTAACCGGCGGTGTCCCAGCCGTTGGCGGCGCAGGCGGCCAGCCAGCCGGCGTGCTTGCCGGAGCAGTCCATGAGGATCGGGGCGGCGGCGCCGCCGGAGCGCAGCAGCAGCTCGGCCTCGACCCGGTCGAGCGGGAGGTCGGCCGGGGTGAGCAGGTCGGCCTCGGTGAGCCCGGCGCCGGCCAGCACGGCGCGGACGGCGTCCCGGTGGAACTCCTCGGCGGAGTGGCTGGAGGCGGCCAGGGCGAGCAGCTCGCCGTCGAGGGCGAGGCCGGCCCGGAGGGTGGCGACCGCCTGGAAGGGCTTGGCGGTGGAGCGGGGGAAGACCGCTGCCTCGGGCGAGCCGAGGGCGTACTCGACGCTGCCGTCGGCGGCGAGCAGGACGAGGGAGCCGCGGTGGCGGCCCTCGGTGAAGCCGGAGCGTATGACTTCGGCGAGGGCGGGCAGGGCGGACTGCGGCATGCGGGTACTCCTGACGGCTGTGCACTGGGTGAGGGTGGCCCGGCCGCCGCCCGCTCCTCAGCCCCCTGTGAGCAGGTCGTCGACCCGTGCTTCCCCCTCACGGTACCTGCGGGTGATTTCGGCGCTGCAGTCGTCCGCCGTCCGCTGCAGCCGCTGGCGCCGACCGGAGACCTCGCGCTCGTGCCGGGCGAGCCGCTCGACGGCCGCCAGCAGGGCCGGCGTGGGATGCGCGGCGAGGTCGGCGAGCCGGACGTCCCCCATGAGGGCGTCGGCCTCCCGCCGGTACTGCTCGCCGCGCGGCGGGCCCAGGGTGACGTGTCGGGCCGGGCGCCGGACGGAGGACGGCGCGTCGGCCAGGATGGCCGGCAGCCGGTCGACCAGGTCCGCGGGGACGGGCGGGGCGGGCTGGTGCGGCACCCGGCGGCCGGCCAGCTCGGCCCGCAGGATGTCCATCCGGCCCTGCAGCAGGCGCCGGAGGTACGAGAGGTCGGCCTCCTGTTCCTGCGCGTCCCGCCGGAGCGTCCGTAGCCGGTCGAGGCCCAGCCCGCCGATGTCGCTCGCGTCCATCCACCACCTGCCGAAGTTCCTGCGCCGTGTGCGGCCCGAACAGAGCACGCCCGCAGCCCCCGGGAGAGTTCCCGGCGGGGCCCGGTGCCACCCGCTCGGGCTAGCCGCGCGGCCGGGGAGCCGGTCCGTTCGAACGTGCAGCGTCCCGAGTGGGCCCACCGACAGCGTGCCACCCCGGCAGGGGACCGCGCACCGCCCGGCACCCGAACGGCCCCCCTGGCGAACCGCCATGGCTGGTACGACAATTGGCGGCCGCTCGCTGACCTGCGCCGACACTGGCGCACGCGCGCACGACCCGGCGCGCGCCGTGCCTGCGTGCGCCTCCGGCAGAATGGCGGCATGCGAGCAGTGGTGCAGCGGGTGTCGGAGGCCGCCGTCCGGGTGGACGGCGAGTGCGTGGGTGCGATCGACGGGCCGGGGCTGTGCGTCCTGATCGGCGTGACGCACGAGGACACCCCGGCGAAGGCGGCCCAACTGGCCCGCAAGCTGTGGACGCTGCGACTGTTCGAGGGCACCCCCGAGCGCTCCTGCGAGGAGCTGGGCGCACCGCTGCTGGTGATCAGTCAGTTCACGCTGTACGGCGACGCCCGCAAGGGCCGCCGGCCCACCTGGAACGCCGCGGCGCCCGGCCCGGTCGCCGAGCCGCTGGTGGACGCGGTGGTGGCCGAGCTGCGGGCGCTGGGCGCCAAGGTGGAGACCGGGCGGTTCGGGGCGGACATGAAGGTGTCGCTGGTGAACGACGGGCCGTTCACCGTGCTGCTGGAGATCTGAGGCCGGCCGCGGCTACTGCGGCACGATCACGTCCTGGGTACCGGGCACGCCGTCGGCCACCAGCACCGCGTCGACCGGCACGTTCCGCTTGACCAGGGCCATCGCGATCGGGCCGAGCTCCCAGTGCCGGGCCGAGGAGGTCACGAAGCCGAGCACCCGGCCGTCCTCGCCGTCCGAGGCCAGCCGGACCTCGGCGCCGTGCGGCGGCAGCTTCTCCTCGGTGCCGTCCAGGTGCAGGAAGACCAGGCGGCGGGGCGGGCGGCCGAGGTTGTGCACCCGGGCGACCGTCTCCTGGCCGCGGTAGCAGCCCTTCTGCAGGTGGACGGCGGTGGCCAGCCAGTCGACCTCGTGCGGGATGGTGCGGTGGTCGGTCTCGAAGCCGAGCCGGGGCCGGTGCCCCTCGATCCGCAGCGCCTCGTACGCCCAGACGCCGGCCGCCGGGCCGTAACCGGCCGTCAGCTTCTCCAGCTCCGCCCGCGGGAGGAACAGGTCGCGCCCGTGGGGGAGTTCGCGGACGGCGGCGGCGCCGTCGGCGGACGCGGCGGAGCCGGCCGGCAGGTGCACCACGGCGAAGTCGGCGGTCGCGTCGGCGATCTCCACCCGGTAGAAGAACTTCATGCTCTCCAGGTAGGCGAGCAGTGCGGGGGCGGTGCCGGGCTCGACGTGCAGCCAGGTGGTGGTGCCGTCGTCGACCAGGTAGAGGGCGTGCTCGACGTGCCCGTGCGGGGAGAGGATCAGCGCGTCCGCGGCCTGCTGCGGGGGCAGCGCACTGACGTGCTGGGTCAACAGCAGGTGCAGCCAGGAGAGGCGGTCGGCGCCGCCGACGGTGACCACCCCGCGGTGCGAGAGGTCGACGAAGCCGCGGCCGCCGGCGAGCTCGCGCTGTTCGCGGAAGAAGTCGCCGTAGTGGGCGGCGACGCCCTCGTCGGGCCCCTCGGCGGGGACGGCACCGGGCAGGTCCAGCAGCGGGCTCTTGGTTCCGGTCATACCGGCCAGCTTACGACTGCTCGGCGCGGCGCTTTTCGGTGCAGTCGGCGCAGCGGCCGAAGATCGCGAAGTGCTTGAGGTCGGTGTCGAAGCCGTGCTGGGCGCGCAGGCTGTCGATCAGCGGCGCGGCGATCGCGGTGTCCGTCTCGGTGACCTTGTCGCAGTCCCGGCAGACCAGGTGGAGGTGGCTGTGGCGGCCCGCCAGGTGGTACGTCGGGGCGCCGTGGCCGAGGTGGGCGTGCGAGACCAGGCCGAGCTCCTCCAGCAGCTCCAGCGTCCGGTAGACGGTGGAGATGTTGACCCCGCTGGCGGTCTTGCGGACGTGGCCGAGGATCTCGTCCGGGGTGGCGTGGTCCAGCACGTCGACGGCCTCCAGGACGAGCTGGCGCTGGGGGGTCAGCCGGTAGCCGCGCTGCCGCAGGTCGCTCTTCCAGTCGGTGGAGGTGTCGGTGTTCGCCACGTTAGGTCCCTGCCCGGTTCGAGGTGATGGGACAAGTGTAGGGACCGGCCGTGCGGCCGGTCCCTACGTCGTGCGGCCTGCGCCGTGCGGGGGCGGCCCCGCGGCGGTCAGCGGAAGAAGGCGATGCCGTCGTCCGGCAGGTCGTTGATGTCCTTGATCAGCTGTGCGGGGCTGAGCACCTTCCGCAGCTGGGCGGACATGTACGGCCGCAGCGGAACCTCGGGGGCGGCCTTCTCGCCGACCCAGAGCAGCTCCTCCTTGACCATGCCGTACAGGCGCTTGCCGCCGGTGTACGGTGCGGCACCCTCGATCCGGGCGACCGCGTCGGTGGCGAGGTCGATCTGCGGCTTGCCGTCGTGCAGCTTGCCGTACCAGACCTCGACCGTGCCGTCGTCGCGGACGGACGAGACCTCGATCTCGCGCTCGCCGGAGGTGCCGTGCTGGTTGCTGGTGATCCGCCAGAAGGCGTGCTCGTTCTCCAGCGGGCGGACCTTCTCGCCCTGCTCGTCCAGCACCCAGGTGCGGGAGCGGAACTCCAGGAACGGGCGCCCGTCGTGCCGGAAGACGACCTCCTGGCCGAAGTTGCACTTCTCGGTACCCGGGAAGTCGTAGACGCCGGCGCCCTCCCAGGTGCCCAGGAGGAAGGCCAGCGGGACGACGTCACGGTGGAGGTCTGAGGGGATCTCGATCATTTTCCTGCTGCTGTCGTCGGAGTCGGCCCGTTCCGCAAGAACAGGCCCTGGACCCAACGGTACGGCAGTCCGGGCAGCGTCAGCGCTGGCCCTGGTACAGCTTCATCACGGAGAAGATGGCGAACCAGGTGATCAGCACGGCCATCAGAGCGAGCAGGCTGTCGAAGAAGATTTCCAGACCGGACACGAGGCGCTCCATTGCGGGCGGGCGGACAGATAGACGAAGGACGTCGCGAGTCTATCGGCCGCCCTCCGGCCGGTCTCGGTGAGCCCCGCCACGCCGTCGATAGTCTGGGCGGCATGTCGAAGAAGCTGGTCATCAAGGTCACGGCCGGGGCGGACGCGCCGGAGCGCTGCTCGCAGGCGTTCACGGTGGCGGCGGTCGCCGTCGCCAGCGGTGTGGAGGTCTCGCTCTGGCTGACCGGGGAGTCGTCCTGGTTCGCGCTGCCGGGGCGGGCGGCGGAGTTCGAGCTGCCGCACGCGGCGCCGCTGCCGGAGCTGCTGGAGTCGGTGCTCGCGGCGGGCACGGTGACGCTGTGCACCCAGTGCGCGGCGCGCCGGGACATCACGGAGAAGGACACCGTCGAGGGTGTCCGCATCGCGGGCGCCCAGGTCTTCCTGAGCGAGATCATGCAGGACGGGGTGCAGGCGCTGGTCTACTGACGGGGCTCGCGGGCCGCTCTACTGACGGGGCTCGTGGTCGGGGCGGTCCCGGTCGTGGCCGGGCCTGTTCCAGCCGGGGTCGTCCCAGCGCGGGTCGTTCCACCAGTCGTCGTCCGGGTCGCGCTTGTTGGCGAACACCGCGGCGAGCGGCGGGATGACCATGGCGAACAGGCACATCCCGACCGCGGCCGGGACGGACCAGAGGCGCACGACGCCCCAGGCCAGGACGAACATGCCGAGGCAGACGCCCATCATCACGAAGTAGCGGACGTGCCGCTGGTGTGCCTGCACGTCTCCAGGGTATGGCTGTGGCCCCCTGCACGGCAGGGGGCCACAGCACCGGTCTCCGGAGGTCAGACCGCGATCGCGACCTCGGTGAACTCGCCCTGGGCGGCGACGACCTGGCGGTCGACGGTCGCGCCCGGCACCAGTGCACGCAGCGTCCACTTGCCCGGACGGGCGAAGAAGCGGAACTGCCCGGTGGCCGAGGTGGGCACCTCGGCGGTGAACTCGCCGCCCTCGTCGAGCAGTCGGACGTAGCCGTTGACCGGCTCGCCGTCGCGGGTCACCGAACCCTGGATGATGGTCTCGCTTGCCACGTCAACTCCTGCCAGGTCCGGGCCGCCGGCCTTCGCACCGCACATGTCTTGTCTTCCCTTCCTACGGTTCCAGCCGGGGCTCAGTTGGAGCCGAGCTCGATCGGCACGCCGACGAGGCTGCCGTACTCGGTCCAGGAGCCGTCGTAGTTCTTCACGTTCGGCTGCTCCAGCAGCTCGTGCAGGACGAACCAGGTGAGCGCGGAGCGCTCGCCGATGCGGCAGTAGGCGATGGTGTCCTTGGCCAGGTCCACGCCCTCCTCCTGGTAGAGCGCGCGCAGCTCGTCGTCGCTCTTGAAGGTGCCGTCGTCGTTGGCGTTCTTGGCCCACGGGATGTTCTTGGCGCTCGGCACGTGGCCCGGGCGCTGCGACTGCTCCTGCGGGAGGTGGGCCGGGGCGAGCAGCTTGCCGGAGAACTCGTCGGGCGAGCGCACGTCGACCAGGTTGAGGTTGCCGATCGCGTTGATCACGTCGTCGCGGAAGGCGCGGATCGAGCTGTCGGCGGCCTGCGCCTTGTACTCGGTGGCGGCGCGCTCGGGCACCTCGACGACCAGCTCGCGGGAGTCCAGCTCCCACTTCTTGCGGCCGCCGTCGAGCAGGCGGACGTCGCCGTGGCCGTACAGCTTGAAGTACCAGTAGGCGTACGAGGCGAACCAGTTGTTGTTGCCGCCGTAGAGCACCACGGTCTGGTCGTTGGCGATGCCCTTGGCGCTGAGCAGCGCCTCGAAGCCGGCCTGGTCGATGAAGTCGCGGCGCACCGGGTCCTGGAGGTCCTTCTTCCAGTCGATGCGGACGGCGTTGCGGATGTGGTTCTTCTCGTAGGCGGAGGTGTCCTCGTCGACCTCGACGATGACGACCTGCGGGTCGTCCAGGCGGGCCTGGACCCAGTCGGCGTCGACCAGGACGTCGCTGCGGCTCATGGTGATGTCTCCATCCGGGGGCGGTTTGCGGAAGGCTGCTGGGGTGCTCGAAGGGCCCGGTTCCGAATAGGTGTCCACAGTTCGGACACCACAGGTCATGGGCCTGCCGTGCGGTTCGGGTCATGGGAGCCGGGGAGCCGTCGGCTCGGGAGCGGGCCGTGCGGGGCCGGCATGCGGGGCGGGCGGGGTCTGACGGGCCGGTCAGAGCTGCCCGGTCAGCGCATTCGACACAGGCAGGTGGACACGCGGCACAGGTCTACCGCCCGCCGCTTCGTGAGATCCGCCTGTCGCTTCATGTCGACGATGCTAGGGACCCGGAACGTCCGCTGTCATCAGCGTGTCAAATAATGAGACCGAATGGCCCGAATACTGGGATTTGCCGATTTACCGCCGCCACGGCCAGCGAGAACGCGGTTCCGGCGCCCGCACAGAACGGCCCCGGACGGCCGCTCGGACGCCGGGGCTGGACAGCGCGTCTCGCAGAGCGGGACGCCTGGAGAGGTCGGGAAAAGGCCGGCCGGAGTGTCCGGTCAGCCGATCACGCGGACGTTGTCGCCCTGGAAGGTGAGCTGCAGGCCGTCCGGCTGCGGCACCGCACCGGCGAGGTTCAGCCCGGCGGGCAGCTCGGTCAGGGTGAAGCTGCGCGCGCCGAGCTTCCCGGCCAGCGGGCCGTTCAGCAGCGAACCCATGCCGGTCAGTTTGAAGCCGTCCGCGGTGATGGTGTTGCCCTTGCTGTGCACGTCGCCCTGGCCGATCGAGACGCCCATCAGCGAGGCCTTGATCTTGCCGGGGCCGCCGTAGGAGAGCTCCAGGCGGTCGGCGCCCGGCACACCGGAGGCCGGTGCCGCCAACCGCGCCGCATCGGCATAACTGATCAGACCGGTGCCGGTGCCGTGCCGCACGGTGGCGCTGCGGTAGTCGTCGCCCACCGCCACACCGGACAGCCGGGCACTGAACGAGCGCAGCGCCACCTGCTCGTTGCCGTTGCCCACCGTCATGCCCTCGCCGGAGAGCCGCACGTCGTCGAACTCCCGGGCGAGGGCCTGGGTCAGGAAGGGGAAACCGTCGATGTGCACGGTGGGCCGCTGCGACATCCGGCCGCTGCCGGCCAGCTTGTCGGCCGCCTCGTCCTCGGCGACCCCCACGGCTATCCGGTCCGCACCGGCCAGCAGGCCTGCCAGGGCCGCCAGGCCGATCGTGAGCTTCAGCCAGCCGCGCATCTCTCTCCCCGATGGTCGCTCCGTGTCGCCGTGCCGTTCGGAGACCTACGACGATCGGCCGACCCCTGCGGTTCCTGGGTGCGGGCCGGGCTCAGCCGCCGGCGAAGGGCGGCAGGACCTCCACGGTGCCGCCCTCGGTCAGCAGCACCCCGGCGCGGTCGCGCGTGCCGACCTGCTCGCCGTCCACCAGGAACGAGCAGTGCCCGAGCACCTGGAGCAGCCGCGGGCGGTCGGCGTGGCGCTCGTGCACCGCGGCCAGCGCCTCGGCGAGCGTGGCGGCCTCGTACGGCTCCTCGGCGGTGCCGGCCTCCGCCTTGGCGGCGGCCCAGTAGCGGATCGTCCCGGTCACCCGCACGGCCTCCGGAGCCACTCCCCGGGGTGAAGCTGCGGCGGTGGTGCCCATGGCAAGCCCTCCTCGTCGTCCTCGCCCGGTGCAGCGGCCCGGCTCCGTCCGCCGGCCCGCCCACGCCACAGGTGTACACGTACGGTGCGGCCGGTGCGCTGTCTCCCATGATGGCCCGACGGCCCGCCCGGGCGGTAACGGCGCAGTTCGGCCGGGCGGAATGCGGGCCTCCGGACGCCCCGGGGCGCGCGCCGTGTGGTCCACCACTCCCGCACGCCCCTCCCGGAGCGGGGTGTGGTCGGCTATTCTCGACGCGTAAGGGATCCGGGCAGAGTCGCCCCCGGGTCCTTTTGTGCTTTCAGGACGCCAGTACGGACGTTCTTGCGAACGGCGCACCACCCGCGCCGGAAGCGGGAACACCCCGAGGACAGCGGCACAACGGAGTGCGCGTGGTCCGACGGGGCGTCAGGACCGGCGCCGGGCCTCCGCCCGGCGCGGGAGCAGACCGGAAGGTTCGCGGATGGGCAGGGCAGGAACGGTACGCCAGAGGTCGCGGGACCTCTGCCGTGCGCCCCGCCGTGCCGTGCGCGCCGACGAATCCGCCGGAACGACTCCCCGACGCCCTGCGAGCGCACCCTCCACCTCCACCGCTCCCGCGTCCGCCGGCCGTGACCGCAGGCGTGGTGCGACCGCGACGACCCGGAAAGGGGACTACCGGGTATGAGTTCTCTCCTCCTCCTGACCAACGCCCTGCAGCCGTCCGCCGAAGTGCTGCCCGCGCTCGGGCTGCTGCTGCACAACGTCCGGGTCGCCCCGGCCGAGGGGTCGGCCCTGGTCGACACCCCGAGCGCCGACGTCATCCTGGTCGACGGGCGGCGCGACCTGCCGCAGATCCGCAGCCTCTGCCAGCTGCTGCGCTCCACCGGCATCGGCTGCCCGCTCGTGCTGATCGTCACCGAGGGCGGCCTGGCCGCCGTCACCGCCGAGTGGGGCATCGACGACGTCCTGCTGGACACCGCGGGGCCGGCCGAGGTCGAGGCCCGGCTCCGGCTGGCCATGGGCCGGCTCCAGGTCACCGCCGACGACAGCCCGATGGAGATCCGCAACGGCGACCTGTCCGTCGACGAGGCGACGTACTCGGCCAAGCTCAAGGGCCGGGTGCTGGACCTCACCTTCAAGGAGTTCGAGCTCCTGAAGTACCTCGCGCAGCACCCCGGCCGGGTCTTCACCCGCGCCCAGCTGCTGCAGGAGGTGTGGGGCTACGACTACTTCGGCGGCACCCGGACGGTCGACGTCCACGTCCGGCGGCTGCGGGCCAAGCTCGGCGTCGAGCACGAGCAGCTGATCGGCACCGTGCGCAACGTCGGCTACCGCTTCGTCGTCCCGGAGAAGCCCGAGAAGGGCGAGCGGCACGGCGCCGAGCAGCGCTCCGCCGCCGTCCAGGAGGTCTGACGACCGGTGCCGGGGGGGGGGGGGCCCGGGGGGGCCCCCCCCCCGGGGCGGGGAAGGGGGGGGGGGCGGGCCCCCCCCCCCCCCGGCCAGGG